>DALZBD010000381.1:0-4286 GCA_031977515.1 Bacteroides sp.
CCCACATACCGAAACCGCAGAGATAATATTCACCGCATTGTGCTTCTTTTTAGAGAAAAGATAGCGTCTGGCTATGTAGAAAGGAAGGTTCACTTCAACAAAGAGTCTATTTTTTCTATATAATCCAGAGAATCATCTACAAAAAATTTCAACTCAGGGATGATACGCAACTGATGACGCACCCTTGTGCCCAGTTCGTAACGGATAGATTTGGTATTACCGTTTATGTTCTTCACCATTTCTTCGCTCTTATCCGAAGGGAATATACTCAGGTATACACGTGCTATACTCAGGTCCGGGCTGATGCGCACCGTACTCACCGACACCAATGTGCCGGACATAGACTTTGCCTGCAACAAGAATATTTCGCTCAACTCTTTCTGCAACAGTCTGGCTATTTTATTTTGCCTGGTCGTTTCCATTTTTATTTCTATTTATTGCGATCAGATACAGAGATCACAAAAGCGTCATTGTATCTTTTCTGTTTCTTTTTTGCGAATGATTGTCAGCCCGTCCCGCACAGGAAGTATCACCTTTTCCACTCTGTTGTCACGAGCCACATAATCATTGAAATACTGAATACCCCGGGTCTGTCTGTCATTTTCTGCGGGTACTTCCAATACATGACTATCCCACAACGTATTATCTGCAATGATATATCCTCCTTCATTCAGATGAGACAACACCATTTCGTAGTATTCGACATACTTTCTTTTGTCTCCGTCGACAAACGCCAGATCGAATGTAACACCCAACCGGGGCACCTCTTCCAATGCGTCTCCGACATAAAGCCTGATCTTATCCGCATACGGAGAGTTCTCCAGCCAGGGACGGGTAAAATCTTCCTGCTCATCATTGATCTCAAACGTATGCAGCATAGCTCCCTCTTCCAGCCCTTCGGCCAGACAAAGGGCCGAATATCCACTGTAGGTACCTATTTCCAGGATCTGCCGGGGACGTATCATGCGTACAAACATGGCCAGCATACGCCCCTGCAGATGGCCGGAAGCCATTCGGGGACGTAAAAGCTTTACATGTGTATCCCGATACAGTGCTTTCAGATATTCACTCTCAGGATCAATATGCTCCAGTATATACTCTTCCAGTGTGACAGACACCGTACAATGTATTACAGATATCGGTTCTTATTGGGCAACACACTCTCATCCGCATGCTTCAAGGCATCTTCTACGACATTGATCTCAAGGAAAGAGGTCTGTGTTCCGGCCTTACCACTACTCAGGTATCCTACCATATCTTCGGGCAGCAGTACATTATCTTTCAGCAACCTACGTAGAGCAGCGAAATAATATTCCTGTCCGTTAGACAGTTCAGGCATATAAATAGAATCTACACCATAAGACAAAGCCAGGTGACGCATGGTCTTTTCTTTGTAGCAGATAGCCAGTACAGGGAATTTGCCACGGAAAGCAGCCAGGTTGCGCGCCGTGCGGCCACTGTAGCTATCCGTAATGATCGCACGCATTTTTAGTTTATTGGTAGCTTTCACAGCCTGTTTGGCCAGGAATGCGGTTACGTCGTTGCTTTCCGGATCGAGTGGGATACGTATATCATTTTCCTCCAGTTTGTCTTTCTCTGCCTGGTGCGCAATAGCAGCCATGGTCTTCACTGCCTCTACCGGATACTTCCCGTAAGCAGTCTCTCCACTCAACATCAACGCATCGGTACGGTAATAGATCGCATTGGCGATGTCAGTCACCTCAGCACGCGTAGGCCGTGGATTGGTGATCATCGTATGCAACATCTGTGTAGCTACGATCACAGGCTTCTTGGCAAGCACACACTTACGGATAAGCACCCTCTGAATACCAGGTATTCTCTCCTGAGGCACTTCAATACCCAGGTCTCCACGTGCCACCATCACACCATCGGCCACATCAAGGATCTCATCTATATTGTCTACCCCTTCCTGGTTCTCGATCTTTGCAACAATGCGTATGTCACTGTTATAGTTGCACAGAATCTCTTTGATATCCAGAATATCCTGCCTGTTACGTACAAATGAATGAGCGATATAATCGATATCCAGTTCGACGGCAATACCGATATTTACCTTATCTTTTTCTGTCAGTGAAGGAAGGTTGATGCGTACTCCCGGTACATTCACACTTTTACGACTACCCAGGGTAGCTTCGTTCATCACTTCACATACCAGATATTCTTCTGTTTTCTCTACAACCTTCAATTCCAGTTCCCCGTCATCAATAAGGATATCTCCTCCCACAGCCAGGTCTTTCACAAACTGTGGATAAGATACAGAGATCCACTCACGGGTGGTTTTCTCGTCAGGACGCCCCGACATCTTCACCCGGTCTCCTGTATGAAACTTAATTGGTGCATCGGATACAGTTGTCCGCACTTCCGGTCCCTTTGTATCTACCAGAATAGCGATCCGGTTAGATACCGCTCTTGTATTGTTGACAATCCGTTCAAATCCCTCACGCTGTACATGGGCAGTATTGATACGAACTACGTTCACTCCAGCCTCAAACAATTCTTTGATAAAATCCACATCACAACGTTGGTCCGAAACGGTTGCTACGATCTTTGTATGCTTTAACAACATAATCTTAATACCTGTTTTAATTAAATACCTGTTATTTGTTATCCAATAGTGCTTCTACTGCCAATCGATAAGATCCCAATCCAAACCCACAGATCACCCCCTTACAGGCCGAGGCGATCATGGAAACATGACGGAAAGACTCCCGGGCGTGCACATTGGAAATATGCACTTCAATCACCGGTGATGTAATGGCCCGTATAGCATCCTGAATGGCAATGGAGGTATGTGTATACGCACCCGCATTCAGGATAATACCATCCGCATCAAATCCTCTTTCATGCAGCCTATCAATGATCTCACCCTCTGAATTAGACTGATAATAGGAAAACTCCACATTTTCATACTTTTCCCGGAGTTCCGACAGATAGTCTTCAAATGAAACGCTACCATATACCGACGGTTCACGTTTACCCAATAAATTAATATTGGGACCATTAATAATCTGAATCTTCATCTTACGTTTTTGTTATTTTTTCTACCTTTGCGTAGAGCCCGCTTTCATTCTGCCCGCTTTTTATGCAGGCTCTTAGGGTATAATTCGCTACAAAGGTAGAAAAAAGAAATGAAAAGAGAGGTCAAAACCCATGGGAACGAGAAAACAGGAAGGATAATCCGGCGTTATCGTCAATATCTGCGGCTCGAAAAATCTCTTTCCGAGAATACATTGGATGCATACCTGAGGGATCTGGACAAATTAATGCATTTTCTTGAATCAGAAAAGATTGATATTCAGAACGTCACACTCGGCCATCTGGAGAATTTTGTTGCCGGACTGCACGACATCGGTATACATGCCCGCTCACAGGCACGTATCCTATCGGGAATAAAGTCATTTTTTCATTTCCTGATCCTGGAAGATATCATCGAAGCCAATCCAAGCGAATTGTTAGAGTCACCTAAGATCGGGTTTCACTTACCGGAAGTACTGACCATCGAAGAAATAGATCTGCTGATCGCAACCATAGACCTGAGCAAGAAGGAAGGTCAACGCAACAAAGCGATTCTCGAAACGCTCTACAGTTGCGGGTTACGGGTTTCCGAACTTATCAATCTCAAATTATCAGAACTTTACCTGGAAGAAGGATTTATCAAAGTAGAGGGAAAAGGAAACAAGCAGCGACTGGTGCCGATCTCTCCGAAAGCCATCCGTGAGATCAGACTTTATCTTCCGGACAGAAACCATATAGACATCAAGAAAGATCATGAAGATTATCTGTTTCTCAGCAGACGAGGTACTCATCTGTCACGTATCATGATCTTTCACCTTATAAAAGAACTCGCCGCGACAGCAGGTATTCGTAAAAACATCAGCCCTCACACCTTCCGGCACTCTTTTGCCACACACCTGCTCGAAGGAGGAGCCAACCTGCGCGCCATTCAATGTATGCTTGGACACGAATCCATTGCCACCACAGAGATATACACACACATCGATCGTCATATGTTGCGCAGTGAGATCATTGAGCATCACCCCAGAAACAATAAAACCAGACCAGGCTACAACATCTAAAAAGCATATATATCTGGTTATATCTGTCAATCAACTCCATAATTTATTTTCATAACCACAAAAAGGATTACAACTTTCCTGCACCGGATGGTTTCTTTTCTACCGCATCTTTTCCCTGCAAGTAAAGCTACGATATAAAATATTCCAGTAATTATTCCTCCACTCTTTTACAAGCAATATAGGTTCATT
>DALZBD010000382.1:0-4272 GCA_031977515.1 Bacteroides sp.
AAATGTAGATGGATCCGGTGATGATACGGAAGCTTACATCACTACCAATTCTACCTATGCCCAGGCTTCCCGTTATGTGGCTGGTAGCAAATTCCCCAAATTGTACGGTTCAATCGGTACTCAGTTGAACTACAAAGGATTTGATCTCTCTATTTCTACCAATTACTCTTTGGGTGGTAAAATGCTGGATGGTGTATATCAGAATCTTATGAGTTTCTATTACGCCGGACAGGCCAAACATGTAAATCTTAAAAAAGCCTGGAAACAACCGGGAGATGTTACAGATGTACCTAAATATTCCATCGGAGACAATCCCATTACTACGGATGACATGTTGATAAATTCCTCTTATCTGTCCATTAAGAACATTACGCTGGGGTATACTTTGCCTTCCAAAACTATTCGTAATATAGGTTTGAGAGACCTTAGATTCTCTGTATCTGCAGACAATCTGTATACGTTTACCCACCTGAAAGGAATGAATCCTCAATATAGTTTTACAGGAGGCACCACGTATGTGTATGCGCCTTCACGTACGATCTCTTTCGGTGTAGATGTGAAATTCTGATCAATGAGTAAATAAACAACTGTAAAAATATGAAAAGATTATTATATATATGGGTCCTGATCGTTGCGACGACCTTCATGTCCTGTGAGGACAGACTTGATACCAATCCCTCAGATAAAGTTTCAGGGGCTTTGATATTTGGTAATGCAGATGCTGCCAAAGTTGCAGTAAATGGTATATATCGTGCGATGTATAGGAATGGCTGGTCCGACCAATGGTCACATGAAAATCCTGGAATAATGACTCTTACTCTGGTTAAAGACCTGCATGGTGAAGATCATGTAATGGCCAGCCAGGGACAAGGATGGTTTTTCTATGATTATATGTTAGACGTGGATGGTGATTATAGCCATACAAGTGGTAGGCAATACGCTCAATGGAGTTTATTCTATACCCTGGTCTCTCAGGCAAACTACATCATCAACGCTACTGAAGAATTGACAAGTTATGGTAGTAAAGGAATTGATATACTGGCACAGGCGTATGCGATCAGAGGTTTTGCTTATACCTGTTTGTATGAATGGTTCTGTAAAGGAAATTATCCGCAGAATTCCACTGCTCCCGGTGTACCGGTTTATACGGAAGCAACTTCTGCGGAGACAGTAGGACAGCCCAGAGGGACTGTAGCGGAACTTTTTACACAGATCAATGAAGATTTTGATACTGCCGTAGAATTCTTTAAAGAAGCTAACCTGGCTGAAGATGAAAAATCGAATGTGTGTATAGATCTGTACTCGGCTTACGGTTTATGGGCCAGAGTGGCACAGATCCAGGAAGATTGGAGTAAAGCAAGTGAATACGCACAGGCTGCTTTGTCTAAACCAGGTCTGAAGCGTGTCGGAAGTATGTCAGAACTGGGAGAGTTTAATAATTGTAAGAGTTCAAGTGTTTTGTGGGGATTCGCTGTCATTGCTGACCAGACCGGAACTTTTGGTCCTTATTTATCTCATATGGATTCGGAAGGGGGATATGGAAAAATTGCTCCTCAATGTATCGATGCCTGGTTGTGGAACGCTATCCCTGATACGGATCTGCGCAAGACAACCTGGTGGGAAGATCCCGACAATGCTTCTTTCTATAAATACAGTCAGTTGAAATTCCGTTATTCAGATCTTTCTACTTTTCTGGGAGATGTGATCTATCTGCGCGCTGAAGAGTTGATACTCATTGCTGCAGAGGCTGCCTGCCGGGATAATGAATATACCACAGCACGTAATTTATTGAAGGAACTGGGGGCGGAACGTAATGCGCAATATGAACAGGAACTTTTGAGACGTACGGATTCATCTGTTTATGCTACCGATACGCATCAGGAACCTCTTACGCTCATGGATGAGATACTTTTCCAACGTCGTGTGGAATTGTGGAGTGAAGGTTTAGGACGTGCATTCGATCTGCGTCGGTTGAATCTTGGATATAACCGTAACTATACCGGAACCAATCATCCGACTTCCGCATTGGTTTCTACCACTCCCGGAGATAACCGATATGTGACATTATTGCCGCAGAAAGAGTTGGACAGCAATGAGGCCCTGAATATTTCCGATCAGAATCCGAGGTAAAACAGGCAATTTAAGTTTAACGATTTAATTAAGAAAAGATGAAAAGTATCAAATATATTTTAGCAACAACTCTATCGCTTTTTCTATGCATAGCTTGTAGCGAAGATACCGACGGCACCATCTATCGGGCTGCGAATACCGAAGCTACTTTTGAGAGTGCTTCCCTTTCTTATACTTTTGGAGCAGATGATCCGGATGCATATCAGGTGGTTGTAAAACGTGGGAACGCAGTGGGAGGAGCTTCAGTGGCTATTACTTTCAAAGATGAAAGTGGTTTGTTCAGTGCTCCGGCAAATGCAGAATTTGCAGACGGAGAATATGAAACTACCATTCCCGTCACTTTTGACCGTAGTAAACTGGTTGTAGGGAAAGATTATGATATGACTATCACTATTCCGGACAATCCTGTTAAAGAAAGACTAACAACAACAAAACTTGTTATCAACCGTGATTATGTATGGGAGTTGTTTGTTACAGGAACTTATTACTCTGATTTGTTTAACCCGCTGGAAAGAGAATTGCATAAAGCACAGGGAGCCGATCGTTACAAACTTGCTTCTCTATTTGCATCCGGGATAGACTTTATTTTTGATGTAGCTGAAGATGGAAGTATGACTATGCCCGGAGATCCGAATGCAAATGGAGTTTATCCTTTCACTACAGGGACAGAATATGGAGATTATGGTATGCTGTATCTCTATTTTGACCCGGATCCGGATTATTCTTTCTTTGATATCAACAATCAGACCATCTATATCAGCAATTACTATTATGTGGGTGCCGGTAATTTCGGTTGGCGCGATGATGTTTTTGAGTGGTAAAAACAAGAAATTTAATAAATAAAACAGGTTCATATGATGTATACCTGTAATGAAAAAACGTGCGCGTTTTAGCTAAACCTATATTCTCTAACAAAAGGTTTAGCTTTACATTAATTGTTTTGGAAAGGCCACTTCGTGAGAAGCGGCCTTTCTATTTTTTCATTAGAGTGTTGTTGAAAGAGGGGGAGTTGGCTTTAACCTTTAACATGAGTAACCATCCTGGACGAAAAAACGTTAAGGAGTGAAGCGCATTTCATAAAAAAGTACGATATTTGCGGCATGGATCAAATTGGGACAATTGTTGATATACTAATAAAAGGAGTGATCATTGGGGTCGTGGTCTCCGCTCCTTTGGGACCTGTTGGGGTGCTCTGTATACAACGTACCCTGAACAAAGGCCGGTGGTATGGGTTTATGACCGGGCTTGGAGCCTGTGTCAGTGATATTTTCTATGCACTGATCACTGGTTATGGCATGACTTTTATCTTTGATTATATCAATAAGAATATCTTTTTTTTACAGCTGATCGGTAGCCTGATGCTGCTTGGATTCGGGATCTATACCTTTCGTAGCAATCCCGTCCAGTCTATTCGCCCGGTTTCCGGCAACAAAGGTTCTTATTTCCACAACTTTATTACAGCCCTGGCTGTTACCCTTTCCAATCCATTGATCATTTTTCTTTTTATAGGCCTGTTTGCCCGGTTTGCTTTTGTGCAACCCGGTGTAATTCTCTTTGAGAGGGTAACCAGTTATTTCGCTATAGCTCTTGGCGCATTGATATGGTGGTTTGGGATAACTTATTTTGTAAACAGGGTGAAGAAAAGGTTCAACCTGCGAGGGATATGGGTATTGAACCGTGTCATCGGAGGGATTGTAGTGCTGGTAGCGATCTTTGGATTTATTTTTACCCTTGCAGGTGCCTCTCTTTATCAGTAACTGAAACAAATAGAGAATTATGAAAATCGCTGCTCAATTGAGAGAAAATAATATAGCGGAATATCTGTTGTATATGTGGCAGGTAGAGGATCTGCTCCGTGCCAATGAATGTGATCCGGATCGCATCCGGGAGCATTTGCTTTCCCGTTACCAACTACCGGAAGAGGAATACAAACACTGGGAAGAATGGTATCTGGATCTGGCAATGATGATGCGTGAAGAAGGGGTATGTGAAAAAGGACATCTGCAGATCAACAGGAATATTCTGATCAACCTGACAGAACTTCACCGGCAATTGCTTGCTTCACCCAAATTCCCTTTTTACAGTTCCGCGTATTTCAAAGCGTTGCCATTCATCGTGGAGTTGAGGAGCAGGAAAGAAAAT
>DALZBD010000383.1:0-4249 GCA_031977515.1 Bacteroides sp.
CGTCTGAAAAGGCAAGAAACAGACAAAAAGAGTGCTGAAGAAAGAACGAAAGAATTCTATAATAATTTTTCTGTGGAAAATAGAAACAGGCTCTTCATATAATTCATTAAAAAAAACAGAGTATGAAAACAAGTAGAGTAAAAGCAGGAATGCTTATGGGATTGTGTTTGCTGATCGCCACTTTTTCGGTGCAGGCACAGAGTTTCACAGTGACAGGAAAGGTCACCAGTGCAGGCGATGGTAGTCCTCTGATCGGGGTGTCTGTTGTGATAGAAGGTACTCAGAAAGGTGCGATGACTGATATCGATGGTCTCTATTCCATAAAGGTGGATGAAGGGAATGTTCTCGTGTTTTCCTATATCGGTTACATCACACAACAGGTCAAAGTTTCTTCCGGGCAGAAGGTGCTGCATATTGCATTGCAAGACGATACGCAGGTTCTGGAAGAGGTGATGGTGATAGGATATGGGGCAACCGTAAAGAGGGATATGGTAGGCTCGGTATCCACTGTGCGTTCGGAAAAGAGTAGCAGCAAACGTTCGCGTGATTCGAGATCCGTGGCAGCTTCTGTCTCTCCCGCTGGCTATTACTCGCCTGTGGTCTCTTACTACGACCGGATACAGAACGAAGAATACAGCGGTGTGCAGGAAAATCGTTTCATGAATGTATGGAAAGAGCCTCTTTCTACTTTCTCGGTAGATGTGGATGTGGCTTCTTATGGCAATATGCGGCGGTATGTCAACAACGGTCAGCTTCCCCCGGCAGATGCCGTTCGTATCGAGGAGATGATCAATTACTTCTCTTACAGTTATCCTCAGCCTTCCGGTAAGGATCCGGTACATCTCTCTACCGAAGTGGGCAATTGTCCGTGGAACAGTCAGCACCGTCTGGTACGTATTGGTGTGAAGGCCCGTGAGATTGCCGATGAGAATCTGCCTGCTTCCAATCTTGTCTTTCTGATTGATGTATCGGGTTCGATGTGGGGACCTACCCGCCTCGATCTGGTAAAAGCTTCTTTGAAATTGCTGGTCAACAACCTGCGTGAACAGGACAAAGTATCTATCGTGGTCTATGCCGGTGCGGCCGGTGAGGTATTGCCTGCCACTTCGGGAGATGATAAACAAAAGATCCGGGAAGCATTGGACCAGCTGACTGCAGGCGGTTCTACTGCCGGTGGAGCAGGTATACAACTGGCTTATAAGATCGCTGAGAAGAATTTTATCAAGGGCGGCAACAACCGTATTATCCTGTGTACCGACGGTGATTTCAATGTAGGGGTATCTTCTCCGGACGGACTGGAAAAGATGATCGAAGAAAAGCGTAAGAAGGGTGTGTTCCTTACTGTACTGGGGTATGGTATGGGAAATTACAAAGACAACCGGTTGCAGACCTTGTCTGAAAAGGGAAATGGAAACTATGCGTATATAGACAACCTGCAGGAGGCGAACAAAGTGCTGGTGACCGAGTTCGGAGGTACGATGTATACGGTGGCCAAAGATGTGAAATTGCAGATCGAGTTCAATCCCGCCCACGTACAGGCCTATCGTCTGGTGGGCTATGAAAGTCGTTTGCTGGCCGCGGAAGATTTCAATGACGATACCAAAGATGCGGGTGAGATGGGTGCCGGACATTGTGTGACGGCGCTTTATGAGGTGGTTCCCGTAGGCGTGAAGAGCAACTGGGCCGATAGTGTGGACGAACTGAAGTATCAGAAGAACACGAAGAAACAACCACAGGCAGTAGCAAATCCTTCTCCCGAGATGCTGACTGTGAAACTGCGTTACAAGAAGCCGGATGGGGATGTAAGCAAGAAACTCGAAAAGACTCTTGTCGACCGGGGAGGAGACCAGGTATCCGCGGATTTCCGTTTTGCATCGGCCGTGGCGATGTATGGACAATTGCTTCGTGCGTCAGATTTCAAAGGAGATGCAACGTATAAAGCGGTGGCACAACTGGCAGAGAAAGGACTGGATGCAGATCCACACGGATACCGCCGGGAGTTTATTCGCCTGGTGAAGACGGTGGATGGAATAGCAAAGTGATTTACGGATTTACGATTGAAGTCAGTATAGAAACAAATATAAACAATTATAAATAAGAACTGGATCTATAAAGAAATCATGGTATAATTCTATATTTAATATTGTAATAGGGGCTATTTTCAATCGTAAATCATTTCATTTCTTCCGCATGTTCGATGGCCCAGTTGACCAGTCCATCCAATGCCGGGATCAGGCTTTGTCCCAGCGGAGTAAGGGTGTATTCCACCCGGGGAGGGACTTCGGCATATATCGTACGTGCCAGTAATTTGTCTGTTTCGAGTACGCGCAGTTTCCCGGTGAGTACCTTCTGTGAGATACCGGGTATTTTGTGGAAGATCTCTCCGAAGCGCAATGTACCTTCCTGATACAGGAGTACAAGAATGCGCAGAGACCATTTGTCTCCAAACCGGTCGATGATCCCACAGGCCGGACAGACTGTATGCTCAAAATTTTTTTCCATTTTTTTATTCTCTAACAGGTTGACAGCGTGTATTACTTACTTTTGGGTAAGTCTCTGACTTTCAGGAAACTTATTGTTTTATGTAAATCTCTCCCTTACCTTTGTTCCTGCAAATGTAACCAAAAAGCAGATAAATCTCCGGGGTGCATCGGGAAAAAGAGAGGAGAATGACCAACTGCCGGAGGTACATTTGGGAAAGGAGAATAAAACAATGGAAAAAATGCATTTCAGAGGTCCGGTATGGAGACCTCCTTACGAATCAAAGTCCCTGCTGTTGCAGGTGACATCCGGTTGTACCCATGACGACTGCAGGTTTTGTAGCCTCTATGGTGAACTGAAATTCAGAATGTCGCCTTTCGATGAGATCGAAGCGGATCTGCGTATTGCTCAGCAGTATCAGCCGCAGGCACGTCGGGTGTTCCTGACGGGTGCCAATCCGATGGCGTTGAGTTTCGATCGGCTGAAGACGCTGGCGATTACTATCCGGGAGTATTTGCCGGAAGTACGGAACATCGGTGGATTTGCACGGATCACTGATTTCCGCAACAAGACGCTGGAGCAGTTGAAAGAATTGCATGACCTGGGATACGATCGCATCAGTATCGGTACGGAGTCGGGAGACGATATCACCCTGGCAGAAATGCGGAAAGGGTATACTACTCAGGAATTGCTGGAGCAGGCCCATAAACTGGAAGAGGCAGGTATTGAATACAATATCTCGTACCTGACCGGATTGGCAGGTGAAGGCAATGGAGTGCGCAATGCTACGGCCAGTGCCGAATTATATAGTCTGATACAGCCTTATATAATTAATGTGGTATCGCTGACTGTATTTCCCGATTCCGATCTGTATCAGGATATCAGGGACGGACTATATACCGAAACACCGGAGCAGGAACGGCTGGAGGAGTTGCAAACTTTTCTGAGGTTGTTCAGACCGCAGGGAAAAGTACACTTTTTTGCCAATACGGTGTCCAACCCTGTGCCACTGAGCGGATTGCTTCCCGATGACCGGGAATATCTGATCCGTGAATTGCAGATGTTGCGCGACCGGGTAGGGGAAGAGGCGCTGACCGAATACCGCAAGGGGATACGTTCGTTGTGATAGGAAGGTGTGTAATAATGAAAATATGTATAGGAGTAGCCTGCCCCGATCAGATATGTAGAAGTTGGTAATTGTTCGGATATATTAGCTGTGTAACAATTGTATATCTGTATTGGCCCCGGTGGTTAGAGTGTCCAACAGGCTGCAAAAAATAGTCTTCATTCTTAATTCCATAGGCGGGATTCATGTGTAGATTATGAAATCATTAGTATATATTAAAGTATCGGGTCTCTGTACTATGAATGATGTCAATTTTGATATACAATCTATCTGTAGACTTGTAGGAGGCTATCCTCTAACGCCCCTTACAGGGCTACAGATAGATTGTAAACCAGAAGCTTAGCATTATTTATGTCATAAAAGCAGAGTAAAATGCATTGTTATTACCCACATAATCACTTAACAGCATTTATTCAGAGTGAGGAAGAAACCTTTTCTTATGACTTGTTGGACACATTACCCTCTGGAGTTATTATTTACCTGTCCTGTTCTATTATCTGCATGGAACCTAACTGAGTTATATTACCCTGTTAAAAGTGTTAATGAAATGAGACATACAACTAAAGAAGAAACTTTAATTGTTAATCAATATTATAATATATAGTTTTGCGTTATAGAAGTTTGCACATTTCAGATCTTTCC
>DALZBD010000384.1:0-4245 GCA_031977515.1 Bacteroides sp.
TCCTTAACTTAATGACAGTACCCGAAATGCCATAGGTAGAAAAAATACGATAGCTTATTGATATGTGGTTTTTAAAAATCTACTATTCACATTTTTGTTTTCATTTTAATTATTCCACAACAATACGTATTCTTCTTCATAGAAAAGCGAAATCAATTCCTCATACAGAGAATCTTCCGGATTAATAAACCTGCCATCGCAAGAATATAATAAATGACCATCGACCATGGATGAGTTCATTAAGTCACAAATTAAGATATATTCTTGTGTATTATATTGTATGGAAAACACTTGAACAGCTCGCCAGCCATCCGATTGACTTATCACCTTATTAATTTTCTTCAACAACCATTCAGGATTATGTTTACCACAGGCCGTAATATCAATATCTGTTTTTCCATTATCTGTACAAGACACGAATGCATACATAACAGCAATAACAAATAAATAAATAATTTTTTTCATTGTACTATTTTAAAGATTAAACCTAACCTGATATCTGACAAGTTTCAGGCATTTCATCATGACTCTTCATGATATTCCATTTTCCGTTACCGGTTTAACCGGATAATCCCAAGCAGCTCTTTTTTTCTTGCGAGTGTGTATAAGTGAATGATACTGACATTAAGCACAAAAGCACGAATGTAAAACTCTTTCCTCAATCAATGTGTTCCATAATGTGATGTTGATAAATAATTAATAAAAAAGTGAAAATACAAAATTACAACTAATATTTACTCCAGATCATTTGACACGTACAAATAGTTGTCCGTATGTTCAAATGTTTGCCAATTTGTTCAAAACATGTTCGAGAACATTATCTTAATAATAACTTATTCCGAAGTTAATTAAAAAATGTCTGTTCATTATACTGTTTAGCATCAATTGGAAAATCCATAGCGGAGTGACTCTGTTCACCATCGGAGACTGACCGCTCCAGTGGACCCAAGGTACGCTCTGCTTAACCACTTCCATACAATTTGATTGGAAAAGCATTGTCTTTTTGTGTATACAATAAAAGAAACGGTAATTTCTACTCTATTATATCGGAAAGCATAAAGTTTTGATTTACAACACCATAGAACAAATCCTTCTGCTAAAGCTTCAATGATCAGAAGCCATATTTTATCAAAAGCTCGTAAAATATTAATTTTACGAGCTTTTCTCTTTCTTATCCAGGTCCATTCCGGATCAAAAACAACAAAGGTTCACCCACTTTTGATACTATTATTTAGTAATGTATCAGTATCTTCTGAATGTATTCAAAATTAAAGTTGGCCACCTACACCCTTAAACTTCTCAACAAATAAGACCAACTTCTGAAAAACGCTCTGCTTCTTTGTCAGATACTGAGGATTCAAAGGGCTCATTTTAGGTAAAATAGCATTGAGTTCTGTTCCGTTATCACTGGCAAATTCACGCTTCAAAGAAGCTGTTATATAACGTTTTGCTTCTTCCTCATTCAAATTCTCTTCTGTAATTAGCTCTGTTGCCTCTATTTTCTGTTTGCATTGAGCATATTCGAAGAATGAATCTATAATATTCGCTTTATCCTGAATGATATCAAGGTCTGTTTCATTAATAAAATCAACTACTAAACTCTCTTTTGCCCTATTTCCAATACTGGAGCGGATCACCCTACGAATTTCTTCTATTAATGAGACTTTGTCTTTGGTCTTTTTGTTATGCTCAAAAATCAATTCGAGAATATAATCAAGGTTTATTTCCTGAGACTTGAGCAGGTCTATCTCAAAGACGACATCTT
The DNA here is from genome assembly GCA_031977515.1 of Bacteroides sp. Lineage (GTDB taxonomy): Bacteria > Bacteroidota > Bacteroidia > Bacteroidales > Bacteroidaceae > Bacteroides. The sequence continues at coordinate 1,766 of DALZBD010000384.1, forward strand.
CCCAATCAATTTTTGATTCTTCTGATTCTTTACCACTTTTCTGCCGTCTCAACCAGTCACGGATATCATTGTAAGTAGATCGATAATCCTGAACTTTGCGATCGGGCAGCACTTCCACTTCCTGCATGGCCGTTATATCCTCCTCTGTCACAAAATGAGCCTCTTTGAATGCTTCAATAGATTCAGGATCGTTTCTATCTATTGCCTGAAGTGCTTTGAGATGGGTAAATTCATCGTAATTCTGTAGGATGTTTTCTACACGCAAGTACTCTCCGAATAGTTTTGAAAATTCCTTTTTGTCTTTCTCTGTGACTATTTCATCCGGATCGGGAAACTTCTCATTTAACTCCCTCACCACTTCTATATAACCTCTGCGGGCTTCTCCTGTGGCAATATCCGTAAAACCTTCCAGGTATTCTTTGTAACTCTTTTCAAGTACTACGTTTTTTGTACTTTTATCTCCAAACAGAGTGATGGCATCAATCGTAGCCTTTTCCAGGTCCCTGAAAGTAATAATGTTGCCAAAGGTTTTTGTAGCGTCATAAATTCGGTTGGTACGTGAAAAAGCCTGCATCAAACCATGATAACGCAGATTTTTATCTACAAACAAGGTATTGAGTGCAGGGGCGTCAAATCCGGTAAGGAACATACCCACCACAATGAGAAGATCAACTTCTTTACTCTTTACCCGTTTGGCAAGATCGCGATAGTAGTTCTGAAACTCTTTGCTGTCTACGCCATAACTGGTTTTGAACATGGCGTTGTAGTCCTGGATAGCTTTCGTCAGAAATTCTTTGGAACTGCTATCCATTGCAGAGGGTTCAAAGGTTTCATCTACGATCTCACCTACGGCATTTTGTTCTTCATTGGGAGCGAAGGAGAAGATTGTGGCAATTTTCAGCGGCTTTTCACTCTCTCTTTGCAGATGGTTCAATTCCTCATAGAAACATTTTGCCGCATCCACACTGCTTACTGCGAACATAGCGTTGAACCCCTGGTTGCTTCCGTGGTTCCTATGGGTTTTGATCCTGAAGTTCTGTAAAATGTACTGAGAGATCTCTTTGATACGGGCCGGATGAAGCAAAGCTGTTTTGTTTTCTGCTCTACTCAACTTGATCTCATCCTGTTCCGATTCTATTCCCTTAAACTGGGGCCGGACATCGTTGTAGTCTACTTTGAATTTCAGTACTTTTTCATCCCTGATGGCATCCGTAATGACATAGGAGTGCAATTCACGACCAAATACACTTGCTGTGGTATCCGCGCCTAAAGCGTTTTCAGGAAATATGGGTGTTCCTGTAAAACCGAATTGATAGAACTTTTTAAACTTTTTGTTCAGGTTCTTCTGAGCTTCGCCAAACTGTGAACGATGTGCTTCATCAAAGATGAATACCACTTGTTTCTGATAAATGGATAGATCATTCTCACTCTTCATCAGGTTGTTCAGCTTCTGAATAGTGGTCACGATAATCTTATTATCATCTTTTTCTATGTTTCTTTTCAAACCGGCTGTACTGTCTGATCCGTTCACACTATCGGGTGAGAATCGTTGATATTCTTTCATGGTCTGAAAGTCAAGATCTTTACGATCTACCACAAAGAATACTTTATCAATACAATCAAGTTGTGTGGCCAATCGGGCAGCTTTGAAACTGGTCAGGGTCTTACCTGATCCTGTGGTATGCCAGATATATCCGCCACTTTCGGGGGTAGACCATTTTTTGGATTGATACGAACTTTTAATTTTCCATAAGATCCTTTCGGTTGCTGCAATCTGATAAGGTCTCATGATGAGCAGCGTATCACTGGTATCAAAAACCGAATAGGTGAGCAGTATATGTAAAAGGGTGTTTTTCTGAAAAAAAGTTTCTGTAAAGTCTTTCAGGTCTTTGATGAGGGTATTATCAGCTTTTGCCCAGTTCATGGTAAAGTCAAAGCTGTTTTTATCCCGCTTCACTGTATTGGCAAAATAACGACTGTCTGTACCGTTGGAGATAACAAAGATCTGTATGTATTTAAAGAGGGAGTTTTTGCTATTGAAACTTTCTTTGGTATAGCGATGCACCTGATTGAACGCTTCACGGATAGCAACTCCCCGTTTTTTAAGTTCTACTTGTACCAAAGGCAAGCCATTGACCAATATAGTCACATCGTACCGATTGGCATGTGTGCCTTTTTGTTCATATTGGGAGATAACCTGCAGCTTGTTGCGCGAAATATTCTTTTTATCTACCAGGTAGATATTCTGGATATGTCCATCATCAAAAACAAAATCATAGATATAGTTGTCGTGTATCTTCCTTGTTTTTTCAATCAGATTATCACTGGGTTTGTCCAGATACTCTTCCACATACCGTGCCCATTCGCTATCCGTAAACTCCATGTCATTAAGCGTCTGAAGCTGTTTTCTTACATTGGCAAGCATGGCTTCCGGAGTAGTCAGGTCAGAGGGATTTTCATAACCGTGATCAATCAGGTCT
>DALZBD010000385.1:0-4240 GCA_031977515.1 Bacteroides sp.
ATATATATTGTTGCCGGAATTGAAGTCATATTGAAGAGAGAATTTAGGAAGGAGTTGTACATAATCATTTTTGAGTTTTCCAGCCAGTAAAGGAGCGTCTGTCAGACTCAGGTTAATGGGCATCATGGGGCTGGTTAGAGAGAAATTATAGTCGATTTCCGAACCGGAATGATAGTTCATTGTATTTTTCTCGTAATCCATACGCAGTCCTATGGTTGCAGAGAGCCCTTTGGTTAGTATGTCCCTGAAGGTGGATTGATGATAAACAGCGAAGTTAAACACAGGGGTATCGAATTTCCCTGAAACTAATAATTGAGGGGAAGTGATCTCCAGGTTCATTCCCATATTCATGGCGGAAAGATCCGGGAAATAACCGTTGATATTAGCTTCCAGCATATCTTTTACGCCCTCTTCTTTAAATAATACCGGACCGTTAGTATTTAGCCATTGATAGAAGCCAAATACTCCGGTTGTCCATTGCCAGCGTCTGCCCGGCTTGGATTTCAGGACGATCTCCTCGGAAAGTGTTTTCAGTTTCTGCTTCTGTTCAATGTTATAGATATTTTTCGGAGAGAAATCCTGATCGATAAACATACGGTCTTTCAGGTCTTGAAATCCGGTAACTGCACTTAATACAAAATGACTGGTCTGGTACTCGATATTCAATCCGGTATTGAACAGTCCGCGGTAGTAACTGCTACGGTCGTTATAGGCGGGTTGAGCGGTCTTTCCGGTCTCCGGATCGTATAATCCATAGGGATATCCACCCTGGTCGCTGTATTCATAACTGATGTTCAGGTCCAGTTTGAGGTTGTCACTTGGCAGATATATACCTCGTATCCTTCCTCCGCCGGCATCTACCTTGTCGATGCGTTCGTTGTCTCTGGCGACATTTTTGAAAAATCCTCCTTCGTGTTCATAGAAGCCGCCTGCCGAGAAGGCAAATTTGTCTGAGATCCGGTGATAATGAGTGACTGAACCGTTGTAGCGGTTGTAGCTTCCGGCACCCAGTTGCACGTCTGTACCCTGATAGCTGAAAGGTGACCGGGTATGTATCCGGATCAGTCCGCCCATGGTATTGCGTCCGTAGAGAGTACCCTGCGGACCACGAAGCACTTCTATCCGTTCGATATCGTTGTAATTGAAATCGAAGGCAGACTTGTCTATGTAAGGAATGTTGTCTACATACAATCCTACGGAAGGGGTGTTGATGCGTGAGCCGATCCCACGGATGTAGATCGCTGAGGTCAGTTTGGAGCCGTAGTCCGGAATAAACAGGTTTGGGACCACAGAGGTCAGGTTCTTGATCGAGGTCACCTGATTGGCCTGCATATCCATCCGGGAGAGCAGGGTGACGGAGGTGGGTTGTTCACGTAGTTTCCGGTTTTCTTTGGGAGAGGCAATTACCATTACCTCTTCTATATCCACCACGCGCAGACTGTCTTTGGGATATTCCTCTGCCCGGGTTGTCAGAGCGACGAGGCAGAGCAGAAAAATGAGAATACTGTTTCTTTTCATGCGTAAGATGTTCTAAATGTGTGATGAATTGTCTCCGGAAGGAATAGCTTTCCCTTTTTTATGGAAGACAGCTTCATTTTTAATTTCGAATGCAAAGGAACGGCAAACTTTGAGTTTGTGCAATCCTCATTTATTAGGATTATAGACTGCTTTGATTTGATTTTTCGGACGCAACTATAGAGACGCAAGGCTTGCGTCTAAAAACGATAACCGCGCAAATAAGAAGAAAGACCTATCTTTCTAAAATAAATTATTTGTGGAAAATCAAAACAGTTTTTATATCCGGTCGGCCTCCACATATCCGTTCATGACAGCGTACATGGTAAGTCCGGATACCGATTTAATACCTAATTTCTCCGTAATGTTTTTCCGGTGAGTGATCACAGTGGTCAGGCTGATGTTGAGCTTGTCTGCGATCTCCTTGTTGATAAGCCCTTTAGTGACTAATACCAGTACTTCGATCTCCCGATCCGATAATTCTTTGTCTTCTTCTTTGGGTAGAGGCAAGGGGCCCGGTTGAAGAAAAAACTTCTCCAACTCCATACGCATACGTAGCTCCGGCAGGAAGATATTCAGGATGTGATTTCCCGCGGGCAATACCGTACTGCCGATGCCGTGCATCAGGATAATAGTTTTCTCTTTGCGGGGCAGGAAGAACGTATTGTAGATCACATACGTCTGTGAAGAGACAAAATACCAATCGTACATATCGGGAGTATCATCTACAAAAGTCCCGAAGTCGGGAAAGTTGCGGATCGTAAGTTTCGCATCCATCTCTTTCAGCAGTTGCCTTAATCCCACCGAGGACAATGTATCAGGAGTTATGATCGCTATTTCCATATATAATTTTTATTTTGTTTCTTTCTTTTCTGAGACGCAAGGTATTGCGTCTCTACATCGATTGTGCTTTCTTTTGAAAATGATTCACTTGTAGAGACGCAATACCTTGCGTCTCCATGTAAACGACTTTGATAGCATGAAAGAAACTTACTTCAATCGTAATTGATTTCTTCGACCGTTGGTTCGTACATCGTTAAATCCTAAATCCCCTTGCTGCTTCCGCGCAACGCTCTCCGTCGATGGCCGCCGATACGATCCCACCGGCATATCCTGCCCCTTCTCCGCAAGGAAACAACCCTTTCGTGGTCAGGTGTTGCAGTGTCTCCCGGTCCCGCACGATACGTACCGGGGCAGAAGTCCGCGTTTCCACACCGATCATCACAGCCTCCTGTGTCAGGAATCCCCGGCTGCTCTTACCGAAGCGGATAAATCCTTCGGCGAGGCGGCTGGTGATGAATTCCGGCATCCAGAAGTGCAGCGGAGAAGAGACTACTCCGGGAGAGTAAGACGTTTCGGGCAGGTCGAAGCTGAGTTTTTTCCGGGTAAAATCCGTCATACGCTGTGCCGGTGCCGTTTGCTTCATGCCTCCCTGCAGCCAGCTTTGCCGTTCGAGATATTCCTGGAAGGCCATCATCTGCAATACCTCCGGACAGGGAGACGTTTCGTTGTCTTGTCCCGACGGAAGCAGCAGGTGTTTCAGGTCCTCTGGCCGTATCTCTACCACCATACCCGAATTGCTCCAGCGCGAACCCCGGTTGGAGGGAGACATCCCATTCACCACCACTTGCTCCGGTCCGCTGGCTGCAGGTACTATAAAGCCTCCCGGACACATACAGAAGCTGTATACTCCTCTTTCGCCCGCCTGTGTCACAAAGCTATATTCCGCGGCGGGAAGATATTTTCCACGTCCCTCCCGATTGTGATACTGGATCTGATCGATCAGTTCGGCCGGATGTTCCAGACGTACTCCTACCGCTATGCCTTTGGCCTCCATGGCGATCCCGCTGGCCTCCAGCAGTCGATATACATCCCGCGCTGAGTGTCCGGTAGCCAGGATCACCGGTCCGTAAAATTCCTTTCCATTGTGTGTCACGATTCCTTTCACTTCACCGCCGGAAAGTATCAATTGTTCCATACGGGTTTCGAAATGCACTTCTCCACCACACGTCAGGATAGTGTTGCGCATATTCTCGATCACCCGGGGGAGTTTATCCGTTCCGATATGCGGATGGGCATCTACCAGAATAGAAGGAGAAGCTCCATGCTGACAGAATACCTGAAGGATCTTTTCTACATTTCCCCGCTTCTTGCTGCGGGTGTAAAGCTTGCCATCTGAATAGGCACCTGCTCCTCCTTCGCCGAAGCTATAGTTCGATTCCGGATCCACAATATGCTCCCGGCTGATCTGCGCCAGGTCTTTCTTGCGGTCCCGTACATTCCTGCCACGTTCGACAACGATCGGCCGCAATCCCAGTTCGATCAGTCTCAGGGCGGCAAACAGTCCTCCGGGACCAGCTCCCACCACGATCACCTCCGGTTTGTTATCCACCGGCGGGTAAACAATCGGCTCGAACCATTCCTCTTTGGGTTGCTCATTTATATAGATACGCACCGTAAGATTGATCCATACCGTACGTTGACGGGCATCGATGCTTCGTTTCAACACACGTATGGCAGTGACCTTTTTTCGGTCCACCCCTTTCTCCTGTGAAAGAAAAGAGATGATTTTCTGTTCCTGTGCAGCTGTCTCTGGTGTTACCCGGATCTGATATTCCTGTGTCATCCTTTTAAGTTATAACTTAATTTATCCGAAAAGTGCGCGGAACGCCTCTTCTACTTTACGTACGGGTACGAGTTCTATTTTCAGTTTCTTTGTATCTAT
>DALZBD010000386.1:0-4238 GCA_031977515.1 Bacteroides sp.
GGGGAAAGAAAACGGTATATAGTCCCTACCATTTTCTTTCTGTTGCCTTTTCGAGGGGCTTTTTTATTAAGATACACAGTAAAAAAGACAGGAGATGAGATGCAACAGTCAGTTCAGCAATAAGAGAGACTATTGTGATTTTGCCGGTTTGATTTTATCAGAATCATGCACCAGAAATGTTGATAGTTTCTTTTATTGAAAATTCAAAAAGATAGAAAAATAATAATCGGGGTGTTATATTGTTATTTATTTCGTGTTTCAGCTAACCTGCTTGTTTTTCAAAACTATGCTTCCAGAAGAAAAAATGATTAAAATCAGGCTTCTTTCTCCGTTTACACCCATGCAAACGTCTGTTTGGATAGGTGTAAACGAGTCGAAAGTCAGTAGCAAACGACTCAAAAGTCAGTAGCAAATGATCCGAAAGTCAGTAGCAAACGTTTCGTTTGCCATAAGGATAAGAGAAGAAGAGGATTATTTGTCTGAAAAGAAGAAAAAACGTTTCTGTTTGGAGGAGAATAATTGTTTGTTCTTGTGTGTTAAAATGGTTCTGGTTAGAGTCTGGTGGTATACATATAGGCTGGATTGGGGTTTTTTTGTGGAAATAGGATAGGTTCTTTGTTAAATAGGTGACAAAATGGAAATAATCAAACTGTCTGTGCTGCATTCTTTTCGATTGGTCTGCAGGCCGGGATGAAATATTCGATTTATAGACGGTTGGCGAAACAAAATGTCAAAAGTAACAAAATGCTTATTAATACTTTTCCCCCCGTAAATAGGGATAAAAATAAGCCTTTTGCAGAACCGTTTGGCTTTAATGGAGTTTCGGCCCGCGTATTGTAAAAAGCAGGGTTTGTCACAGAAGGTACGTTGAGGGAGGCTGTCTTCAAAAACGATAGATTTACAGACTATCATATCTATGCCTTACTAAGAGGGTAGAAACATACTTATCGGTGGCCTGTAGAATCCCGGAAAACAATGTGTAATTCCATCTGTTCTGAGATGTGCATGTCAGGCCTACCGACATGCACATCTCAGGAAGGTTGACATGCGCATCCCGGCATATCAGACATGCGCATCTCAGGATAATCAGATATGCAGAGAAAGAAAACTGCCGTTTATCCTTTCAAGAAAAACGGCAGTTGCAGAGCTCAATTATGTACCAATGTACCGATATCCTCTCCGGCAATCACTTTTTTCAGGTTGCCTGTAGTATCCATATCAAAGACGACGATAGGTAAGTTGTTTTCTTTGCACATGGTGGTAGCGGTAAGATCCATGATCTTCAATCCTCGATTGTATATTTCGTCGTAAGTGATCTCTTTAAACTTGGTGGCAGTCGGATCTTTTTCCGGATCAGCTGTATAGATCCCGTCTACCCGCGTACCCTTCAGCATGACATCTGCCTCTATCTCTATTCCCCGCAGAGAAGAACCGGTATCTGTGGTAAAGAATGGGTTCCCTGTACCTGCCGACATGATCACGATCTCGTCGTTCTCCAGACATTCGATGGCTTTCCACTTGCTATAGAATTCTCCGATCGGCTCCATACGTACGGCCGTGAGTACTCTGGATCTAACACCTACAGATCCCAGAGCCGAACTCAGCGCCAGGCTGTTGATCACTGTAGCCAGCATACCCATCTGGTCACCTTTCACCCGGTCAAAACCTTTGCTGGCACCACTCAGTCCACGGAAGATATTACCTCCACCTATCACAATCCCTATTTGCACACCCATGTCGCGTATCTCTTTGATCTGCCCGGCATACTCGGCCAGTCTGTTCTCATCGATACCATACTGTTTCTCGCCCATCAGACTTTCACCGCTGAGCTTTAAAAGGATACGTTTGTATTTTGCCATATGATTTTTTATTAAATGATTAAATATTCAGGTTTGTATATAATGAAAGGTATATCTGCTTCTGGGAAAGGATCAATAGAGATAAGTTACCTCTTTGAACGCATATCTTCTTTCCCGCCCGTTGTCATCGGTAAGGATCAGTTTTCCACCGGGTTCTATGCCGGTGATCATGGCCTGGAAGTCTCCCTGCTCATCGCGGAAGGGGTGGAAACCACTGTTGCGAAACAGAGAGCGTTCGTAGCGGGAAGCGATCCAGGCATCTTTGCCACTCCTCAGCAGTTCGTAGTAGACATTGATGCGCTCCATTACTTGTTGGAGGATATCAAGGGTACTTTCCTTCTTGTTTGTGATCTGCCACAAAGATACCGGATTAGGTGCTTCGCTATGAAACTCTTCCTGATTGATGTTGATTCCGATCCCGGCAATGCACCGGTCTATCTGTATGCCCGAAAGATCGTTTTCCAACAGCATACCACATATCTTTTTTTCTTTCCAGAAAATATCATTGGGCCATTTGACGGAAAAGCCTTCCGCGTAATTGTCCAGTGTCTCTTTTACAGCCAGAGATACTACCTGAGACAGTAAGAACTGTTTTCTGGCACTCAGGAAAGTAGGGTAGAAGACAGTACTGAAAAGCAGGTTTTCTCCTTTTTCAGATTCCCAGGAGTTGCCTCTTTGTCCCCGGCCTGCAGTCTGATAGTCTGTCACGACTACAGTCATTTCTTTCACCTCCTGCTCCTGGCACAGACGGGTCAGATAGAGGCTGGTAGAGTCAGTTTCCTCCACACGGATCAGTGTAGATGGAAAATCATTCGGGTAGAGTGTCATAGGCCATGAGTTGTTTTCGGGTGAATTTGCGGAGAACCTCTTCGTAGGAGTGGTCGATCAGGTGGCGGATCAGTTTGTCGTCCACGTCTCCGTCGAAAGAGACCTGATTCCAGTATTTTTTATGGAAATAAGGAGCCCCTTGTACAGCGGAGTAAGATTCCCTTAATTCCACCACATAGTCGGGATCGCACTTCAGGATTATCTTGTTTGCACTTTCCAGATCGATCAATGCAAACATCTTGTCCATGACTTTGACAACCAGTGAGTATTCGTCGAAAGGAAAACCTTCGGTAGTTCCTTTCTTACTCATACAATATTCCCGTGCAGTCTCTATATCCATACTGTTATTTAAAACAAAGGTGAATAAAATGCTGACTCAAAATGTGTCAGTTCAAACTTGTGTTCCTCTCCGACGATGGTGATAATATCAAAACGTACCGGATTGTCCAGAGAATACACTTTGATGTATGTATCGGCAGCCCGCACAATATGACGTATTTTTTGTGGGGTAATGGCCTCTTCCGGCTCGCTATACTCTGTGTTGCTCCGGGTTTTGACCTCTACCACTATCAATTCATTGTGTCTGGCAGCGACAATATCCAGTTCGAGGCGTCCGCGCCGCCAGTTACGATCCCGGATGACATATCCGTTTCGTTCGAGGTAGCGTGCAGCCTCTTCTTCTCCAAATTGTCCTACTGTATTGTGTTTTGCCATAGCCGGTTTTTTGCAAAATTACGTTTTTATTTTTTGAAATAATAAAAGTAAGAGTAAATTTGCAACCAGTATGAAAAAGCGGGTGAAAATATCCACACAGTCTTCCTGCGGTGAGACCAGACGCGAACAGCGTCTGACTTGCCTGATGAGTGATGAAGAATTGCAGATCGTAGACCGTTATCTGGAGAAATACAAGATAACCAACCGGTCGCGCTGGCTCCGCGAGACTATCCTTAGTTCTATTCATAGGAGTATGGAGGAGGATTATCCGACCCTTTTCGGTGAACATGATATGCGACGCTGATGATGCCTGACGATACGTCTTATATGAAACAAGCTCTGTTGGAGGCACAAAAGGCTTTCGATCGGGGGGAGGTGCCTGTAGGGGCTGTTGTTGTCTGTAAAGGGCAGATCATTGCCCGGGCACATAACCTGACGGAGGCACTCAATGATGTGACGGCACATGCGGAGATGCAGGCCATTACGGCAGCAGCCAATGTACTTGGTGGTAAATATCTGAACGAATGCGCTCTGTATGTCACGGTGGAGCCTTGTGTCATGTGTGCCGGAGCCATAGCCTGGGCACAGACGGGCAGACTGGTATTTGGAGCGGAAGACGAAAAGAGGGGATATCAGCGGTATGCACCGGGTGCACTGCATCCGAAAACGACAGTAGTGAAAGGTATACTTGCGGAAGAGAGCGCTGCTCTGATGAAAGAGTTTTTCGCTTCCAGACGAAAATAGCAGTCTCAGATATGGCTTTAACATGACTTCATTCTATCACTACATAATGGCCATGGGCCGCAGGAACGATCGTAAATAAGTACATCGTAAACT
>DALZBD010000387.1:0-4234 GCA_031977515.1 Bacteroides sp.
TCTGAAAATGCTGACCCGTAACATTGCTTCTGAGTATGGTGAATACAACATTCAGTGCAACGGTATCGGACCCGGTTATATCGCTACTCCACAGACTGCTCCGCTGCGTGAGTTGCAGGCCGATGGCTCGCGTCATCCATTCGACCAGTTTATCATTGCCAAGACTCCGGCAGCCCGTTGGGGAAATCCGGAAGATCTGGTAGGTCCTGCTGTGTTCCTGGCGTCTGATGCCTCTAACTTTGTAAACGGCCATGTACTGTATGTAGACGGTGGTATATTGGCTTATATCGGCAAACAGCCCAAATAACATACAATTCGGAATCGGTACAGGGGACGCATACGTGCGTCTTCTGTACTTTTTGCATAAAAACAGGACGAACAAATGAAAAAAGTAATATTCCTTTTAGCAACGGTATGTGTACTTTTCTCCTGCAACGAGGAGAAGAGTGTAAAGATCACTGTGGACAATCCGTTGAGTCTGGATCGCAGCAATGAAATTGTAGAAGTATCTATGAACGATGTGGCAGAGAGACTTCAGTTGCCTGCAACGCAAGAAGTAGTTGTACTGAATGCCAATGGAGAACAGATCCCTTACCAAATTACTTCGGACGAGAAACTTATTTTCCCGGTTTCTGTAGCAGCAGGCGCGTCGGCTGTATACACAGTGAAATCAGGTACTCCTGAGACATTCCCGGTATTGGCGGTAGGTCGTCATTATCCCGAGCGTGTGGATGATATAGCCTGGGAAAACGATCTGACTGCTTACCGTACCTATGGTCCGGCGCTGCAGGCTACAGGCGAGCGGGCATTTGGATATGATGTCTGGATCAAGTACGGTACTACCGAACCTGTTGTAGAGGCTCGCTATGCGTTGGAACTCAATCCGGAGACACTGGCGCAGATCGATAGTCTGAAAAAGGCAGATCCTGAGGCTGCGCGCGAGTTGCGCCAGGCTACTTCGTATCATGTGGATCATGGCAACGGATTTGATGCTTACAAAGTAGGTCCTACACTGGGGGGCGGAACAGCTGCTTTGCTGGAAAACGGACAGATCCTGTATCCCTATTGCTACAAAGACTATAAGATCCTGGACAACGGTCCGTTGCGATTCAAAGTAGAACTGATCTACAATCCGCTGACAGTGAAAGGGGAGGAGAATGTTGTGGAGACACGTGTGATTACACTCGATGCCGGTTCTTACCTAAACAAAACCTCTGTTTCTTACAGCAACCTGACAGAAACCATGGATGTGGCAACAGGTCTTGTCTTGCACGACGATGCACCTATCCAGGCCAATGCAGAAGCGGGGTACATGACTTATCTCGATCCGTCTGATATAGCAGGATCACCCGAAGGATTGATCTTTGTGGGAGCTGCTTTCCCCGATCCGGTAAAAGAGATCAAACCGGTTCTTTTCTCTGCAAAAGAGAAGAAAGAGGAGCGTGGCAATGCTGCGGAAGGACATTTGCTGGCAATCAGTGACTACCAGCCGGGTGGTACCTATACCTATTATTGGGGTGGAGCCTGGAACCGTGCTGAGATCAAAGAACTGGATGAATGGAACAAGTATGTAGCAGACTATGCGCAGAAAGTGCGTAATCCATTGTCGGTGACTATGGAATAAAGATTGATACACTTGTAGAGACGCAATACCTTGCGTCTCAGATTGAATCGGGTTTTCACAATTATGGGAAAAGTGAGACACAAAGTATTGCGTCTCTACATGCCGCGGAAATCGGAATAATCATAAAAAACCTCCCCTGAGTCTGTTTTCAGGGGAGGTTTTTTATAATATATAATGCAGTTCTTTCAGGAGACTCCTCACAGAACTTTAAACTCATACCCCTCTTCTTTCAGAAATTCGATGGAGCGTGGCAATGCATATTGCAGATTGTTGTTGTTCCAGGACTTCAGAGAATCGTGAAAGGTGATGATCGAGCCGTTGCGTGTATACTTCATTACATTGGCCAGTACCTGTGGTCCGCGGAGCTTTTTACTGTAATCACGTGTCACCACATCCCACATCACGATCTTGTATTTTTGTTTCAGTGCCTTATATTGCCCCCAACGCATATGGCCGTGAGGAGGTCGAAACAGATCGGTTTGCATCATTTCATTGGCCTTTTCGGTATTGGCCATGTAGTTTTCTGTGGGAAACTCAAACCCCCGAAGGTGATTGAATGTATGATTTCCTATGCGGTGTCCTTCATCTACCACCATCCCGAATACATCGGGATATTTCTGTATATTGTCTCCCACCATGAAGAATGTCGCTTTGATCTCATACTTTCGCAGGAGATCAAGTACCCATGGAGTCACTTCCGGAATGGGACCATCGTCAAAAGTCAGGTAGACCGCCTTTTCTTCCGGATTGATACGCCACAGGGCATCCGGATAGAATGCCCTGAAAAGTTGAGGTGGTTGTTCGATTAACATCTATCAACGTGCTTTTTTGGTCCAGTTGACATACAGATTATAGAGTTCATCAAATTTGCCTGCGTAATGTTCGGTGAGTTCCGATTTGTAGATCTCCATCACCCTTACATATTGTGACAACAGAGAAAGATGGTAAGTGACATCATTGCTGGAGAGCATGATGCGGAAATCATCGAGGCTGAGGTACCACAGCAGGTATTCAACCGATTTGTTGGCCAGATAGCCTACGATCTCGTCTCCTTTTTCCATCTGGTCAAGCTGATAATAAGCCTCTCCCAGTGTCAGAGATCCGTGTTGGAAATCGTGTGGCACGTTGTAAGACGGGATCACCTTTTCGGAATAATTGAGCGCGTTCAGCGCCATTTCATCTTTGTCCTCGTCGAGAAGGTTGCCGATCAGTTGCGAGAAGACCCGACGATGAGTGGCACACATACGCATATTGGTCTCATCGAGATAGATGCCCTCTTTTTCAAGACCTCCGTATCTGTAACGGTTCATCAGGTTGTCGTAGGTTTTTTCCGTATCCATCGTCACTCCGGTATCATCTGAGTTGAAAGGAGTAATGCGATAGCCCAGCCCTTCCTGGATGAAATGTTTGCCCAGGTTGAGGTGATTTTCCGATCCTACGGTGATTGCCATGAACAACGGCCGTTCCCAGTTGGCATTGGCCAGCATCTCCAGCATCATCAGTTCGCTTTTGTACAATACACGTTTGCCTTTGAGGGAGATATGCATATATTCGGGGATAGAGTCGCCAGGCATTGCCATGCCCGAACGGATGACTGCCTCTCTGTCGACTTTCAATACGATGCTGTCTGTAGGAATTACATTCAGTGTTTCATTCCGTACCCAATGCTTGAGTATATTCTGCAATTCGTACGGATTCTCTCCGAATTCGTTCCGGATATTAACTCTTACTTCGGGGTTATCGCTGTTCTGTGCCTGTGCATAGAGTTCGTCGATCTGTTTTCTGAGCTCCGGACGCACCGTTACATATTCATTGGTACCTTCTACATATTCGATGCGATCCCAGGTGATGGGCAGAGAAGGTGAATCGTATGCCGGGCGTTTCATCTGGTCGATGTACCAGTCGGTCTGCAGGTAACTCAGGTTGCAGGTACGGGCATCTGTACGCACGCTTTCTGTTTCCTGATTGTACCAGAGCGGGAATGTATCGTTGTCACCGTTGGTAAAGATCACCGGTGTACCACCTTCCGGCAGCGTTTGCAGGTAATTCCATCCGGTGTCGCGTGCCAGGTAACGGTGCGAGCGATCGTGATCGTCCCAGGTCTGGCTGACCATCTGTATCGGTACCAGCAGACAAAGTATAGAAGCAGCCACAGCTACAGGTAGCTCTTTGGCTTTTATATATTTATTGATCAGGTGAACGAGTCCGGCAACTCCCATACCTATCCAGATGGCAAAGGCATAGAACGAGCCGGCGTATGCGTAGTCACGTTCGCGCGGCTGGCTCGGGGTCTGGTTGAGATAAAGCACAATGGCGATACCGGTCATGAAGAAAAGGAAGAATACCACCCAGAATTGCTGTATTCCCCGCTGACCGCGGAAGGATTGCCAGAAGAATCCCAATATACCCAGCAGCAAAGGAAGTCCGTAGAAGACATTCCGTCCTTTGTTTTCCTTCAGTTCGGTAGGCAGGAATTCCTGGTTACCTACCAGCTTGTCGTCTATGAATCTGAATCCGGTGATCCAGTTGCCGTTTTCAAATTCGCCACTCTGGTTCTGTATATCGTTCTGGCGTCCTACGAAATTCCATAAGAAATACCGCCAGTACATG
>DALZBD010000388.1:0-4232 GCA_031977515.1 Bacteroides sp.
ATTCAGGAATTTGTTTATTCTCTTTTAGCTAAATAGTTTAAATCGTATGCAAACGTTTGTGTAGGGGATGTTTTTAAACATGAAAAGGAGCTCTCAGAGCTCCTTTTCGTATGGATCAGATATATAGGGTGATTATCCGCAACGGGAGGCACCGCAGGTGGTACAGATCAGGCAACCTTCCTGATAGACCAGGGTTTCGTTCTCACAGTTCGGACATCTTTTTCCTTTGGCTTCTGTTCCGTCCTGTATGTATTTCTTCAGGGCACGTTCTACACCATTTTTCCAGGTGTTGATGTTCTCACTATCCAGTTGCAGAGAACCCACCAGTTTGATCACCTGCTCTATGGGCATTCTCCAGCGTAATACTCCCGAGATAAGTTTGGCATAGTTCCAATACTCTTTGTTGAATTTCTCGGATAGTCCTTCAATGGTAGTTTTGTAGCCTCGTTTGTTCTTGAACTGAAAATCGTAACGCTTGTTTCCGTTTTCGTCTACATTCTTGATGATGTATCCGCTGTTCACACTTTTGGGTAAGAGTATACCCTCTTCATCGTCCTGTAATCCCGTGAATATTTCATACGGTCTGCCATCCATAAGCCCTACAAAAGCCACCCATTTCTCTTTGTTGTTCTGGAACTTGACAACGTCTGCTTCCAGGGTCTTCGGGCGTACTTCTACCACTGTGGGTGGTTTGCAATCCGGAAGGTCTGCTTTTTTATCAGACTTGGTGGAGATGAGTACTCCCGAACGGGAACCGTCACGATATACCGTACAGCCTTTGCATCCCGACTTCCATGCTTCCACATACAAGCGGTTTACCAGTTCTTCGGAGACATCATTGGGCAGGTTGATCGTTACGCTGATGGAGTGATCTACCCATTTCTGGATGCGTCCCTGCATCTTTACTTTCATCAACCAGTCTACATCGTTGGAGGTCGCTTTGTAATAAGGTGATTTTTCTACCAGAGCATCTATCTCTTCCTGAGTATATTTCTTTGCCGGATCGTATCCGTTGGCTTCCATCCAGGTCACGAATTTGTGATGGAATACGATATATTCTTCAAACGCATCTCCGGTCTCATCCACAAAATCTACACGTACCTGTGCATCATTGGGATTCACCTTCCTGCGACGTTTATAAACGGGTAGGAAAACAGGCTCAATACCGGATGTAGTCTGTGTCATCAGGCTGGTGGTGCCGGTAGGTGCTATCGTCAGGCAGGCAATGTTGCGGCGGCCGTATTTGGCCATCTCTTTGTAAAGCTCCGGGTCAGCTTCTTTCAGGCGATTGATAAACGGATTATTTTTTTCTTTTTCCGTATCGTATATATCAAATGCACCTCTTTCCTTTGCCATTTCTACGGAAGAACGATAGGCTGCGATGGCTACTGTCCGGTGTACTTTTTCAGAGAAGTCTGTCGCTTCTTCTGTTCCATAGCGCAATCCCAAAGCAGCCAGCATATCTCCTTCCGCGGTGATACCTACGCCCGTACGTCTTCCCTGACCGCTTTTCTTATAGATCTTTTCCCACAACACACGTTCGGCACGTTTTACCTCTTCCTGTTCTGGGTCTTCGTCAATCTTCCGGATGATCTGTTCGATCTTCTCCAGTTCCAGATCGATAATATCGTCCATGATGCGTTGTGCCAGTCCGATATGTTTGGTAAACAGTTCGAAGTCGAAATATGCATCTTCTTTAAATGGATTTACCACATACGAGTAGAGGTTGATCGCAAGCAGACGACAGGAGTCGTAAGGGCACAAAGGTATTTCACCGCAAGGGTTGGTAGATACGGTCCTGTATCCCAGATCTGCGTAGCAGTCAGGTACCGATTCGCGTATGATGGTGTCCCAGAACAGAACCCCGGGCTCGGCAGACTTCCATGCATTGTGTACTATCTTTTTCCACAGTGCGGCTGCATCGATCTCTTTGGAGGTCATGGGAGTTTTCGCATCGATCGGATACTGTTGAGTATAAGGTGTGTTCTCTGTAGCTGCTTTCATGAAGGCATCGTCCAGTTTCACCGATACATTGGCACCGGTTACCTTACCTTCCGTCATTTTCGCATCAATGAAAGATTCCGAGTCGGGATGTTTGATGGATACGCTTAGCATCAATGCACCACGCCGTCCGTCCTGTGCCACTTCACGTGTCGAATTGGAGTAACGCTCCATAAAAGGAACGATACCTGTAGAGGTCAGTGCCGAGTTCTTGACAGGTGAACCTTTCGGACGGATATGTGACAGGTCGTGTCCTACACCACCGCGTCTTTTCATGAGCTGTACCTGTTCTTCGTCAATTTTGATGATGGCACCGTAGGAATCCGCTTCGCCATCCACACCGATCACAAAGCAATTGGATAAAGAAGCAATCTGGTAATTATTTCCTATACCGGTCATCGGACTTCCTTGTGGAACGATGTATTTAAAGTGATCCAGAAGTTCAAATAGTTCCTGTGCCGAAAGCGGATTGGAATATTTTGCTTCTATACGTGCTACCTCATTGGCAATACGCCAGTGCATATCTTCAGGAGATTTCTCATAAATATTCCCAAAAGAATCCTTTACTGCATATTTGTTGACCCATACACGTGCGGCAAGTTCGTCACCTTGGAAATATTGTAAAGATTCTTTAAATGCCTCTTCGTAAGAAAAAGTTGCTTGTTTCACGATAATTTTAAATTTAGATTTACTTATTAAATGTGAATTTTGGTAGGGAGAATATTTAATTTGAAAATGACGATGCAAAACTAAAAAGGTTTTCTCTTATATCAAAATAAAAATCGAATAATTTATCAACAGCTATGAAGTTTTCCATTTCTTTTGATTAAAGTGTTGATTATTAAATAAAAAATAAAAATGAATACAGTGAGAAATTTTCTTTTATGAAAATTAAAATATTTAGTTAAGTTGACAAAATAATCATACTTTTGTTATCTTTGCAAATAAAAAATATGTTTGGATCAATAAAGGAACGGAGAACTGTACGGAAGTATCAACAAAAAGATATTCCCGATGAGTTGTTAAATGATTTGCTTGAAACATCCTGTCGTACGGCCACGGTGGGTAACATGCAGGTCTATAGTATAGTTGTGACCCGGGATGCAGGGATGAAAGAGAAACTCGCGCCTGCACACTTCAACCAGCCCATGGTGAAACAGGCACCTGTCATGCTTACATTCTGTGCAGACTTCCATCGTTTCAGCCAGTGGTGTAGAGAGAGAAATGCACAACCCGGCTATGACAATTTACTGTCTTTCATGAATGCTGCCACAGATGCTTTATTAGTGGCTCAGACTTTCTGCAATCTGGCTGAGGAGGCAGGTCTGGGAACGTGTTATCTGGGTACTGCCATTTATAATCCTCAAATGATCATTGATGTGATGCGATTGCCGGAGTTGGTGTTTCCTGTCATAGCGGTGACTGTAGGATATCCGGATGAAACTCCGGCTCAGGTAGATCGTTTGCCTCTGGAAGCGATTGTGCATACAGAGAAGTATCATGCTTTTTCTTCCGATGATATAGATCGGTTGTATCAGGTAAAAGAGGCACTTCCGGAAAACCATAAGTATGTGGAAGAAAACAAGAAGGAGACTCTGGCTCAGGTGTTCACAGATATCAGATATACCAGAAGTGTGAATGAAGCGTTATCAGCCAATTTAATGGAGGTTCTCAAGCAGCAGAAATTTCTGTAAGAATCAGTTGACAGTCCTGTCGTAATCGATACCAAATTCTTTCTTTATACTAATCGTCAGGCTGATCTTTATCAGCCCCTAAGGGCAGTGCCATTCAGTTAAGGAATTCTTGCTGTTGTCTATACCTGATATCACCGCCCTGCACGTATCCCACTGTCTTACGCCTCGGAGAGGCAATATATCATAGCCCTCCCGGTAAACCGGGACAGGCGGGCAGAGTGAGCGTAGGGAACCGGAGTGAACGGCACCCAGGGGTGCGAGGCGCACAGCCAATTGCGCCCCTGAAAGGGGCAGTACAGTATACATAAACGAGTGTATTGCCCCTTCCAGGGGCGCAACGATACACATCTATGTAAAACCCAGGGTGGCGTTCGGATTGTTTCCGCTATCGCTCCAACATCCCTCTCTCTGCCCGCCTGTCCCGGTTTACCGGGAGGGCTATGATATGCTGCCTCTCCGAGGCGCTGGACATTGGGTAAATGCGCTGATCCTTTGTCATTTATTCCTTAACTGAATGGCAGTGCCCTACGGGGCTAT
>DALZBD010000389.1:0-4203 GCA_031977515.1 Bacteroides sp.
GTTTTTTTGTATATAAAGTATATCTTTTAGTTCAGACCGCCCAGTTCGATTACTTTATCCACTGCAGCAGTGAGACCTTCCGGATTTTTTCCGCCGGCAGTGGCAAAGTGTGGTTGGCCACCGCCACCTCCTTGCATCAGTTTGGCAGCTTCTCTCACCAGATCACCCGCCTTTAATCCCTGAGCCACCAGATTGTCACTCAACATGACAGTCAGCATCGGCTTGTCGTTCTGCACAGTACCGGCCACAAAGAAAAGGTTCTCTGTGATCTCCCCACGAAGTTGGAAAGCAATGTTCTTTACTGTATCGGCAGATAGGGGACTGATGAGACGAATGAGTTTGATGCCGTTGATCTCCTGGATGTTATGTTTCAATCGTTCTTTCAATACGCCCTCTTTCTCCTTCATGAATTCTGTGACCTGTTTTTTCAGTTCGGCATTCTCTTCGATATGTTTGGTGATCGCGCTCACCAGATCCGGTGCATTGTTGAAGAGGCCTTTCAGGTCGGCCAGTGTATCCTGTACAGCATCTATCATCTCCTCTACCTTTGCTCCGGTGATAGCCTCTATACGGCGTATACCAGCGGCAACAGAACTCTCTGCCAGGATACGGAACATTCCGATCGTACCAGTCGACTCCGCATGCACACCGCCGCAGAACTCTATCGAAGGGCCAAACTGTACCACTCTCACCTCTTCTCCGTATTTCTCACCGAACAAGGCAATGGCACCGAGTTTCTTAGCCTCTTCTATAGGTATGCAACGGTATTCCTGTTGCGTGATATTCTCACGGATACGGGCATTCACCAGGTGTTCCACTTTGCGGAGCTCTTCCGAAGTCACCTTCTGGAAATGAGAGAAGTCGAAGCGAAGGTAGTCCGGTGTCACCAACGAACCTTTCTGCTCGATATGATCTCCCAATACCTCCCGCAATGCAGTGTCGAGCAGGTGCGTAGCCGTGTGATTGGCTGTACACGCAGCCCGTTTCACCGTATCCACACACGCCATCATCGGAGCTTCCGGATGTGCGGGAAGCTTCTGTGCGATATGCACATTCAGGTTATTTTCCTTTTTTGTATTGATGATCTCTATCGTCTCAAATTCGCTGACCAGTACTCCCGTGTCTCCTACCTGACCACCGCTTTCCGCATAGAAAGGCGTATGGTCCAGTACGATCTGGTAGAGAGTCTGATTCTTCTGGCGGATCTGGCGATAGCGCAGGATAGACGCTTCGTATTCCGTATAGTCGTATCCGACAAATTCCGATGTTCCTTCTTTCAAGGTGATCCAGTCGCCCGTCTCCACCGCCGCCGCATTGCGGGCGCGCTCCTTTTGCTGTTGCATTTCCGCGTTAAAGGCTTCGATATCGGCTGTCATGTTATTCTCGCGCAGGATCAGTTCGGTAAGGTCAAGAGGGAAACCGAACGTATCATACAGTGTAAAGGCATCTTTACCGCTGAGTACAGTCTTATCATTGGCTTTGGTCTCACTCATATTCTTCTCCAGCAGGCGGATCCCTGTCTCCAATGTGCGCAGGAAAGATTCCTCTTCCTCTTTGATCACTTTGGAGATCAGCTCCTGCTGAGCCACCAGTTCCGGATAAGCCTCTCCCATGCTTTCTATGAGTGTCGGCAGTAACTTGTACATAAATGCCTGTTTCTGTCCCAGGAAGGTGTATCCGTAACGTACCGCTCTTCTCAGGATGCGACGGATCACATAGCCTGCCTTTGCATTGGAAGGCAGCTGACCGTCTGCAATGGAGAAAGCGATCGTACGGATGTGGTCGGCTATCACGCGCATCGCCACATCTGTGTGTGGATATTTGCCATATTCTTTGCCGGCAATCTCAGAGATATATTGGATCAGAGGTTGGAATACATCCGTATCGTAGTTAGAGGTCTTCCCCTGAAGTGCCATACAAAGGCGCTCAAAGCCCATACCTGTATCAATTACCTTAGCCGGAAGAGGCTCCAGTGTACCGTCTGCTTTGCGGTTGTATTGCATAAACACCAGATTCCAGATCTCGATCACCTGAGGATGGCTTTGATTGACCAGGGTCAGCCCATCTACTTCCGCCCGCTCCTCATCACTGCGCAGGTCGATATGTATTTCCGAACAGGGACCGCAAGGGCCTGTATCGCCCATTTCCCAGAAGTTGTCTTTGCGATTTCCATTGATGATGCGATCGGCCGGGAGGAAACGTTCCCAGATCCCTGCAGCCTCGTTGTCCCGTTCCAGTCCTTCTGCGGGGCTGCCTTCGAAAACTGTGGCATACAACCGGTCCGGGGAGAGTTTCAATACCTCCACCAGGTATTCCCATGCCCACTCGATGGCCTCTTTCTTGAAATAGTCTCCGAACGACCAGTTGCCAAGCATTTCAAACATGGTATGGTGATACGTATCGTGTCCTACCTCTTCGAGGTCGTTGTGTTTTCCGCTTACGCGGAGGCATTTCTGGGAGTCCGCCACGCGGCGGTATTTAGCAGGCTGGTTGCCCAGAATAATATCTTTGAATTGATTCATCCCCGCGTTGGTAAACATAAGGGTCGGATCGTCTTTGATAACCATGGGAGCCGAAGGAACAATCTGATGTCCTTTCGACTGAAAGAAATTTTTAAAAGATTCTCTTGTCTCTTTTGAAGTCAACATAGTTTATATATCTGTCATTGAAGTTAATATTCTTAAAAAAAGCAGTGCAAAGATAGCTTGTTTTATTATTTTTGCCCCAATAGAAGCTGTTTTAATTTTACAGGTATACCTATTTCTTCCTGTTTTTTAAGTAAAATCAGCATCTGATCCGTGATTTATTTTTCTCTTTATGCGCAAAGTCTACTATATATATAACCCGCAGACACAGACCTACGATCGGATCTATCCGACCGTTCGCCAGCGTGCCATGAGCATCCTGCGACGCTTGTTCGTTGGGATGGGATTGGGGGCTGCCAGCTTTCTGATCCTGTTGTTTATCTTCGGTTCTCCTTCCGAGAAAGAACTCCAGATAGAGAACAGCCGTTTGCAGGCTCAGTACAATGTATTATCCCGGCAGCTGGACGAGGCTTTGGGTGTATTGCAGGATATTCAGCAACGTGACGATAACCTGTATCGGGTGTTGTTTCAGGCCGACCCCATTCCTTCCGTTATTCGTGAGGCAGGGTACGGGGGTACCAACAGGTATGAATACCTGATGAGTATGGCAAACTCCGAACTGGTGATCAACACCACACAGAAGATGGACATTCTGGAGAAGCAACTTTATATACAGTCCAGGTCTTTCGACGATGTGGTG
Source organism: Bacteroides sp. (assembly GCA_031977515.1). Taxonomy (GTDB): domain Bacteria; phylum Bacteroidota; class Bacteroidia; order Bacteroidales; family Bacteroidaceae; genus Bacteroides. Next base: position 3,286 of record DALZBD010000389.1, read on the forward strand.
GAGATGAGTAAAAACCATGAAGAGATGCTGCGGTGCATTCCCGCTATACAGCCTATATCCAACAAGGACCTGCGTCAGACAGCTTCCGGATTCGGCATGCGTATCGATCCTATCTATGGTACTCCCAAGTTCCACAGCGGTATGGACTTCTCTGCCCATGCAGGTACGGATATCTATGCGACGGGTGATGGCACTGTTGTGAAGATGGGGTGGCAGACGGGCTATGGAAATACGATCGTGATCGATCATGGCTTTGGCTATCAGACCATGTATGCCCATTTGCAGGATTTCCGCACCAAACCTGGCAAGAAAGTGGTTCGTGGCGAAGTGATCGGCGGAGTAGGTAGTACGGGGAAGAGTACAGGTCCTCACCTTCATTACGAAGTGCATTACAGGGGACAGGTGGTCAATCCGGTGAATTATTATTTCATGGATCTGAGTGCGGAAGACTATGAGGAAATGATCCAGATCGCGGCCAATCACGGGAAAGTCTTTGATTGATTTGTTTATTCATATACAGGTATGGCTTATAACCCAAACAAAGAGTTGAAACTTTATTATTCGATCGGAGAGGTGGCCCGGATGTTCCGGGTCAATGAGTCTTTGCTGCGTTTCTGGGAAAAAGAATTTCCACAGATCGCACCAAAGAAGAATAGTAAAGGCACCCGTCAATACCGCCAGGAAGATATAGAGAATATACGGTTGGTCTACCATCTGGTCAAAGAACGTGGAATGACGCTGGAGGGGGCCCGTCGGAAACTCAAAGACAACAAAGAAGCTACAGTGCGTAATTTCGAGATAGTCAGTCGACTGAAAGAGATCCGTGAAGAACTTCTTACCATAAAAAAAGAGCTGGACGATCGTTAAGAGCCTGTTTCAATTTTAGCTAACGCTGACCATTGGTCCCACAAAAAGTTT
>DALZBD010000390.1:0-4186 GCA_031977515.1 Bacteroides sp.
AATATTGAATAGCCATACAAGATAATATTTAATTTTATAAAATACGATTTACATATACTACTTCGGAACTGCCTATGCAGATCCCCATAAGAAGCGTTTTATACGTTAATAGATGCAAAAATAGACAAAAGGCTTGGTAGGTTTTGTATGCTTAATAAGTATATTGATAATTATTTTTCCGATTTTCGTTACAAAAAATCTATTTATTTAAGGGGAAGTACATATTTAGAGGTATAGCATATATATTTTTAGTTAAAACGTATAAATTTGCCAACAAAAGTTTTAAATTTAGAATATAGGGGGGGGCAGGACAAACTTCTCTTTGATACATCCACCTCCGGTTCTCTATCAGCAGGCTTCAGAGACATCCCGATCTGTGTTTTTTTAGTGTCTTCCCAGATACTTTGTCGAAAGTTTATAAGCTGTATGCACCATACCAATTCACACAAACCTTCCGTTTGCCTGTTTACCCGATTCGTCTAAAGCCACACGGTAGTTCGTCTAAAAAACGATTGTTTTTACCTCAACCGAATATAGCTTTGCTTCATCATTTAATTTGGAATAAACATGAAAAGAAACATTTTCGTACTCATTGGTCTTGTATTCCTTACAGCCATTCCCACCGCAATATATGCACAAAAAACCATCCTGAGCGGTGTATTGATGGACTCTCTTACAAATGTGACAGAACCTTATGCCACCATCCGTATCGTCTCCAGACAGAATCCCGATACCCCTCTGGCCATGGCGATTACCGATATGCAGGGACGATTTGAACAGGAACTTACAGGAAAAGGCGATTACAACATTCAGTTCAGCTCCGTAGGAAAAACGAATGTAACAGTTCCTTTCACGCTGAAAGGGGAGTCGAAGCTGGATCTGGGGGTGATCTACATGACAGAAGATGTTCAGACCCTGCAAAGTGTGGAGATTGTCGCGCAAAGACCCTTGGTAAGAATGGAAGTCGACAAAATGAGTTACAACATAGCCGACGATGTGGATTCCCGAAGCAGTACCGTACTGGATATGCTCCGGAAAGTTCCGATGGTGACCGTAGACGGAGAAGACAATATTACAGTAAATGGTAGCAGCAGTTTCAAAGTCTACCTGGACGGAAAGCCCAATGTGATGATGAGCAGCAATCCCTCGGAAGTCTTTAAGAACATGCCGGCCAATGTCATTAAGAACATAGAAGTGATCACCAATCCGGGTGCCAGGTACGATGCCGAAGGAGTGGGAGGAGTATTGAACTTAGTCACAGAAAGAACAGCATCGGCTGACAACAACATGAGCGGATACAACGCGACGTTACGCGGTATGGCAAACAACCGGGGATACGGAGGAGGCTTCTACATCAACACCCAGCAGGGAAAACTCTCACTGAGCGTAAACGGTAATCTGATGAACCGGAAAATGAAAGACAGAGAAACTGAAATGATCCGCCAGCAGACCGGAGCTACAGACAACATGACTACCAATTACAGGCAGACAGGAGATATGGACTTCCGGATCAGAATGGCAAATGTAAACATGGGGTACGAAATAGATTCTTTGCGCCAGTTGAACGCGTCATTCGGACTGATGGGATTCTCCACGAAAGACCATAGCATCTCACAAACTTCGATGAAAGGAGGCTTTTATGGCAACGGGTTTCATTACGGTGGAAAGAGTTATACCAAAAACGACCGCACCTCTATCAACGGAAGTATAGACTATCAGCGAACCTTCGCGGGAAGCAAAAACAAAACCCTGACCTTATCTTATCTGGTATCCACATCACCCAACAACTCGGACACTTACAACACCTTCATTCACGATGAAGACAATTCCCTTATCAACCTGACAGATCGTTACACGGACGGACATACAAACACGGTAGAGAATACATTTCAGATTGATTACAGTACGCAGATAGCAAACGGACACACACTGGATGCAGGGGCAAAATACATCCTGCGTAACAATTCTTCCGATTCGAAATATTATACCGGTTCAGATGACAACTATACATACGATGCAGGGAACAGCATGAACTATACGCACGACAACGATATATGGGCCGGATATATGGAATATGCCTTAAAAGCAAAACAATGGAGTGCAAAGGCCGGTTTCCGCTACGAGCACACCTGGCAGGATGTGAAATACAAATCCGGACAGGGTACAGACTTCAAACTGAACTACAACAATTTTGTCCCCTCAGGAAGTGTCAGTTACATACTGGGAGCAGGCTCAAATATCGGCCTCACCTACAACATGCGGATAAGCCGTCCGGGAATCGGTCTGTTAAATCCCTATGTAAATAACTCAGATCCTACTGCTATCTCTTATGGAAATTCGGGCCTGGATCCTGAAAAGGCTCACAACATCAGTATGGTATACAACCTGTTTACCCCCAAATGGATGATGAACGTTACGTTGCGTCAGAGCTTTTGCAACAATGCCATTGAAGGATATAGTTTTTATGAGGACAATATCCTGCATTCGACCTACGGGAATATTGTGAAGAACTCTCAGACCGGACTGAATATGTATATCAACTGGAATGCCGCACCCAAAACACGCTTCACATTCAATGGGGGAATCTCCTATGTGGATCTGAAAAGCACCCAACTCGAACTGTCCAACAACGGATGGCAAGGGAATATGATGCTGGGATTTCAGCAAACCCTGCCTCTACAGATCCGCCTGAGCATGAACCTCATCACTTCGGGCAAAAGATACAATCTACAGGGATGGAACGGCGGATTTAATGCCGTCATGGGAAGCCTGTCCCGTACCTTCCTGAAAGACAAGCTGAGTGTGAGCGTATCGGGTACAACAAGTTTCCACAAAGACGGCAATATGGAATTCAAATCACATACCCACGGAAAGGACTTCAACAGCCGTTCGCTGATGACAATGCCCATGCGCAACATAGGACTCAGCGTCAGCTACACCTTCGGTAAGAAACTCACGATCAGACAGCCGAAACGTGTCATCAACAACAGTGACCTGAAAGAAAACCAGTCCGATTACGACATGATGGAAAATATGTTTATCCAATAATTAGAGAGAGAGTCTGTTTATCTTCTTTTTAAGACGGAAATATGCGTCTCTACATGCCACCCGTATCACTTTCCAAACCAACAATTGGTGTAGAGACGCATATTTGCGTCTCAGGATAAAGAAACGGGCAAAATGTAAACAGACTCTGAATATTAATCTTTATTTTTGAGAAAAGTTGTGTAATATGACTGAATCGGGAAAAAACCTGGCTATTGTTGGTTTTCAGATCTTATTCTGGGTGGTATTGTTATTCCTGCCATCTACTATAGATTATTTTTCGCATGGCGATTTCGGACAATCCGTAAAGATACTCGGAGGGACAATCAAAAATCTGTCTCCCTCCGTCCTTATCTATTTTGTCAACTTCTACTGGCTCACCCCCTATTTTCTCTTCCGCAAACGGATCGTCTTCTATTTCCTGACCAATCTGCTATTGGTTATGGGTATCCATATATGGATATTCACGATGTTGTCCGAACACATGCAGGGAGAACTACGGCCGGCCTTCTGGTCCATTACCGCTGTTGGTTTCTGCTTTTACATCCTGATCATTGCCTGTGCCACTGGCCTCAGGTATATTATCCGCTGGAACAACATGCAGGAACGCCTGAAGGAGGAGAAACAAAAAAATACTGAGGCTGAACTTGCGTGGCTGAAAAACCAGCTGAATCCCCACTTTCTTTTCAATACGCTCAACAATATCTCCAGTCTTGTACAGATTGATACGGATAGTGCTCAGGAAAGCATCGGGCAACTCAGCGATCTGCTGCGATACACCTTATACGACTCCAACCAGGATGTGGTGCCCATAGAAGGTGAAATTGAGTTTATGAACAATTACATCGATCTGATGAGATTGCGTTGCAACGACCAGACTACCGTGACAGCAGAACTGCACGTTCCCCGGAAGCCGATCCTGATCGTACCTTTATTATTCATTGCTTTGATAGAGAACGCCTTCAAACACGGTGTCAACAGCAGAAAAGCCTCTTTTATACACATCACCCTGGATGAAAAAGGCAGCGACCTGGTATTTACCTGCAGGAACAGCAACCACCTGAAGAACGAGACCGACCGCATCGGCTCCGGGGTCGGGTTGGAGAACCTGCGTCGCCGTCTCGAACTGAGTTATCCCAAC
>DALZBD010000391.1:0-4175 GCA_031977515.1 Bacteroides sp.
GAGAGCAGATCAGTTGCTTGTACTGCCTCCTGTTGCGGGATCTGTAGAAAATCAAACGCATGAGGAGGAATGTTTACGGCAATCTCTACCGGTTGCAGGTCAAAATTGGCCAGAACAATAACCAATTCATCTTCGTTTTTACGCAGGAAAGCATATTGTTTGTGAGGATTGAATTTCCAGTTCTCATGGTTGACATACATCAGATCAAAGAATTGCCCTGTTGCGATGGCTTTCTCCTGCTGACACAGGGTAAGGATAGTACGGTAGGTCTGTTGCAGTTGTTTCTCTTCATCCAACAGCAGTTTACCATCAAAAGTACCCTCGTTGTACCAGCGGCGGATCGAATCCACACTCCAGTAATCAAAGATTGTGGTACGACCGTCAAGACCGCTGAACCCTTCATTGTCCATTCCCAACTCTCCGAACTCCTGACCAAAATAGATCATCACAGGATTCGTATGCATACAAGTAGAAACGATGAGGGCAGGCAAAGCTTTGCGGGCATTTCCTGCAAAGAAATTGGAAGCGATCCGCTGCTCGTCGTGATTCTCCAGAAAATTGAGCATCTTCTCCTGTATGCCATCCAGACTCTGCCAGCAACGTGTAATGGCAGCAGCAGATTCGTATCCGCAGGTGACATTACGCAACGTATCATACAACCCTACCTTGTCATACAGGTAGTCAAACTTCCCTTTAAAAATATAATTGCGATACTCATCCGGGTTGTATACCTCAGCAATAAATATAAGTTCCGGATAGATGTCTTTGACACGCGGGATCACCCATTCCCAGAACTCTACAGGGACAAGTTCAGCCATATCACACCGGAATCCGTCTACCCCTTTCGAGGCCCAGAACTGCAGGATCTCAAGCATCTTCATCCAGGTATCGGGATTGGGAGAGAAACAACAGGTACGACAGTTCATATAATCCACCCCGTAGTTGAGTTTTACCGTCTCATACCAGTCGGTGATATTGGGATATGCATCAAAACGATCGTTGCCTGTAGCCCGGGCAGGATACTCTCTATAAGGTTCCTCTTCGCCAGCCTTCATGTCAAACTGTCCATGCAGTTCGGTATGGGGTATGTAATAAAAGTTATTGTACGGGCTGAAGGCGTACTCCGGGTTGTCATGTTCGCCCAGCTGAGCGATGTCCTCCGGCAACTGGTCCGAATGATACTGGCGAGCCACATGGTTGGGAACGAAATCAATAATCACCTTCATCCCATTTTTATGTGTGCGCTGTACAAGATCTTCAAACTCCTTTATGCGATCGGGCACACTCACTGCCAGATCCGGATCTATATCGAAATAGTCTTTAATGGCATACGGCGAACCGGCTTTTCCCTTGACGATAGCAGGATGATCTTTACGGATGCCATACTGCGAATAATCGGTTTGGGTAGCATGCTCGACCACTCCCGTATACCATACATGGGTAGCTCCCAGTTTACGGATCTCCTGCAATGCTTTGTTGGTTATATGATTCATCTTGCCACATCCGTTTTCGGTGATGTCACCGTTGTAGGTACAAGCAGGAGTCTCATTGCCAAACAGGCGGGTAAAAATCTGATAAATAACGAATTTATTGTTTTCCATGATAGTATATTGCGATAAAAGAAATTACAAAGTTACAGTTTTCTGTTCCCGGAAACTACGGAAAGCAGCTTCGATCACCCGAATTCCATCCAGAACCGCGCGCGCGTCCGTAAGCAACGGTTTGCCTTCCCGGAGATGTTCATATATATTCTGATAAAAACCGCCGTAATTGCCAGCCACTCCCGGATAGGGTCTACGGATCTCGTGTCCATCTTCCGTGGCGGTACGCAGTATGCCCCATTCTGCTTCGGTCTCTTCTCCCCAGTGTGGCCGATCGGGCATTTGACCATCCAGTAAAGCGGCTTCCTGCTTATCCACCCCATGTTTCACATACGATCCTTGTGTTCCGTGAAGCACAAAACGAGGCTCCGGCTCACACATCAGATAACTCGCTCTCAATGTGATCTTTACATCAGGATAAGACGCTGATCTATGGAGACGAATAAGAAAATAATCGTCTACCAGTCCACCCGTTCGCATAGTTGCAATGTCTGCATAGACACTTTGAGGCATTCCAAACAGGACAAGCGCCTGATCGATCAGGTGAGAGCCCAGATTATAGGTCAGGCCACCACCCAGTTCTCCCGATTCTTTCCAGGTTCCCTCTTTGATGAAGTTGCGGTAGCGGGCAAATGTAGATTCAAACTCCACCAAGCGTCCCAAGTGTCCCTCTTTTAGTAGTTGCTGTATAGTGAGGAAGTCAGCATCCCAACGGCGGTTCTGATATACACTCAGCATCCGTCCTTTTTCTTTTGCCAGGGCAATCAGTGCTTCCCCTTCCTGCGTAGTGGAAGTAAAGGGCTTCTCCACCACTACATGTTTACCGGCTTCCAACGCACGTCGGGCAAAATCGTAATGGGTACTGTCCGGGGTATTTACCACGATCAGTTCTATCTCCGGATCTGTCAGCAACGCGTCAAAATCACGTACGATCCTGGCCTGAGGGTAACGCTCCTTCGACAGTTCCTTGCTCCGTTCCACAATGCTATGAAGCCGGAAATGAGGATTCGTACTCAGAAAAGGGGCATGGAATACCTGACCCGACATTCCGTATGCGGCAAGCGCTGTATTTATTTTTTCCATATATATTTTCTTTCTTCGAGCAACTGCGTCAATATCTCCGTTGCTGTCTTATATCCCTGTTCAAAAATCTCCTCTGCCTTTTCCAGCTCCCTATTGCTATATCCTGTCAGATTATAAGGTTCGATAAGCAGATCGCATTTCTCCCGTTCGTAAAAGGTATTGGCACGAAACATAAAATGATACGAACGCATAGCTATACTTACTATATTCATCTTGTATTTCTCAGCCAGCAACGGACTGACATTGATACCTATGATCTTCTCACACTCCGAACGGATAATAGAAACAGGCAGGTTGCAAAAGACACCCCCGTCTACATAATGAGTTCCGTCAATCTGTACGGGAGAAAACAAAACCGGCATGCAACAGGATGCTGCTACCCGTTCCGCAATACTTCCCCTGCGGAATTGTACACTCTGTCCGTGATCCAGATCCGTAGCGACAATGATAAAAGGAGTTTTGAGGTCTTCGATATTCTTCGCGCGAAGCTTGCTTTTGAGAAAATCAATAAATTCACACATATCGAACAAGCCCACTTTAGGCAATACAAGTTTGGTCAGGTTCTGGAATTTATGTCCGGCAAGATGATCGACTACTTCGTAGGGTTCGTTGCCATCTGCATACAAAGCTCCTGCCAAAGCCCCGGCACTCACACCAGAAATGATGTCAGGCTTGATATCGTGTTCCAAAAGAGCCTGCATCACACCCAGATGGGCAAATCCTTTTATGAACCCGCCACTCAATGCAAAACCGACTTGATAGGGTTTGCCTATGCGGCTCGTCTCTTCCATGATCTGTCTGTTTTTTAATAGCTTGATTAAATTTCTGTAGTGAATTTAAACTGACTCTAAATCAAAATGGCTACGAATTTACTAAATTTTCCGGAAGGAGAGGAGGATTCAGTTAAAAAGGTAACGAGAGGAATGATATTTACAGACGAAGAAAGATACAGATAATACGGGAGACGCAAAGTATTGCGTCTCTACAAGTGGATCCGAAACAATTCATGATAGAAATATCCCAAATGAGACTCAGTCGGAGGGGAGTTATTCTCCCCGACTATCTACTATAAGGAGTTTCACTCCGACAAAAGCTTCCCTGCTATAAAAAGATAATGATGACGGGCTCTGTACATCCTGGTAGTAGAAACAGCAGGAGTGTCTCTCGAGTGATAGAGGATACGCAATATATTGCGTATCTATCTGCAGGTGGACAGGAAACAAATAACCCCAATAAGCACCCTGGTCAGAATCCGAAGTCATCAACAACCGTTTCCACCTTTTCATGTTCCTCAAAGGGTATGGCTGCCAGATGCACCGGATTTCCTTCAATATGAACTGCCCGGTAGGGCCGGGCCGGACAAACATATTCACATCCGCCACATCCCACACAGATATCACGATCCACCTTGGGGATGGTCAGCCCGTCTTTGTAAGGTACCATGGCAATGGCCTGGGTAGGACAATGTTCCGAACAGGCTCCACAACTGGT
>DALZBD010000392.1:0-4171 GCA_031977515.1 Bacteroides sp.
CAATGGGTTCGTCGATTTTTTCGTTTTTCCAGTTGTTGCTGACTTCTACGGTAAAACTCCTTTCTGATTGAGATTGAGCCATCAGGCTGGTACAGCCAATCAGGAGAAGGAGAATAAAGATGTGTTTCATATTCTATATGGTTTTAATAGTTTTCTGTTTTTCCGGTAAAAATAGTGTTTTGTTCCGAGGTTTCTACTTCCTTTTTTGATGGAAATAACGGACGGATTGATTTGTATGTTTTCGGTTCTGGATAAAGTGTAGGATTACACAACACGATGTATCTGTAGCCCTGTAAGGGCGTTAGATGCCAGCCCAGGGTAAGTGTAGTGAAGCTGTAGTGATAGCGAAGGCGAAACAAACGCCACCCTGGGTTTACGTAATGTATATTCCCATTAGTCCTGTAAGGACGACACAAAGTAAGTAGCACCAGATAATCTGTATCTGTGTCGTACTTTCAGCACTAACTACCTTCAAAACCGTTAAAACCCAGGGTGACCCTCGCTCCGTTTCTCTACGCTCACTTACCCTGGGCTGGCCTCTAACGCCCTTACAGGGCTACAGATACATTTTGTTGTGTAATTCTTATATATAACTTCAATGTTTACTGGGATTAATAATTAAATAATGGTCATGACGAAGGAATACATCGTACATCCCTTCATCTTCCCTCCAGGTCAAATACGCCGTCATTTTCTTTCCATCCGGCTTGCTCGAAAGGTACACTTTGTATCTGCTTCGGATCAAGTTTCGCATATTTGATGCGTTGGCGTCGCCAGGTATATACCACATGGATCATGCCGTCGCTACCCTGTATCACGGAAGGATAGGAATACTGGTTGATGGGTGAATCTTCCAGAATGACTGATGCGTTCCAGTGTATACCGTCCTCACTCAGTGCGATATTCATCGGCGTACGTTTTTTCTTCATCCCGGCGATGCGTCGGTAGTGGTTGTATACCAGGAGATGCCGGCCATCGGTCAGGGTCACGGCATCCGTACCCGAATTGTTATTGGGCAGTGCGGTCAGTTCCAGGGCAGACCAGGACTCTCCGTTGTCATGGCTCCAGGTTGTGGCAAGGGCACCGTGATTCTGTGTACGTGACAAGGCCTGTAACCTGCCGTCTTTGTGTATCAGTATGGAGGGTTGGATGGATTGTACGGTCTCGCGTTTTCCGCTTCGTCTGACTTTATCTGTTTCCTGTACGACGGACGCTTCTATGGGACCTACCTTTCTCCATGTCTTTCCTTTGTCGTCGGTGATCTCGAAGTGAATACGCCATCCTTCTTCATCTTCCGTACTACTTGGGCAGATCATGCGATTACCTATATATACAGGTTTATTTTTGATAGGACCGAGAAAACCATCGGGCAGCTTTTCCGGAGCGGTCCATGTATTCCCATTGTCGAGAGAGCGGATCAGGTATCCTTCCCAATTGTATACGTCTATGCCTACTTTGTAGAAAAGGATCAGTTCGCTGTCTGGAGCCACGGTAAGTACCGGGTTCCAGCAGGCGAATTTCTCTCCGTTTATCATTCCGTCGGCTACCTTTACCGGTGCACTCCATGTCTCGTTGATGCGACGACTGGTCCAGATGCAACAATCGGGATTCTTCTCTTTGGTTCCTCCAAACCAGGCGGCGATGAGCCCATCCGGTGTTTCGGCTATGGTAGAGGCATGGCTCTCCGGGAAGGAGGTCTGGGAGAAGATAAATTCATCGACAACAATGCCTTTGCGGTCTTTGCCCCAGTCGATCTCTTTGGGAACGGTGAAGTCGTAGTTTCCCGATCCGATCCGGCACAGGGTGTATCCTCCTTCACTCCGGAGTATTTCCACGCCTTCCGCACGATTCAGCGGACTGCCACTTTCCTGAATGGAACCTGATTGTCGGTTGGGCAGCCATACCACTGCACTGCAGTTGGGAGGAAGAGTCACTTGCCAGCGATAACCGCTGCCGTCCTGTGTCCAGTGACTCTTTACTTCTCCATAGGGAGTCATGTGGGAGGCCTGTATGTAGCCGATCTCTTTGACTTCAAAGGCCGGACGCATTTCCAGTTGAGCAAATCCGGGAGCCGCACTACGGATGCCTGCGAGGTTCTCGTAACAGAAAGGGATCAGGTCTCCGAGTTGCATCACGTGGTTGTTGCTGTTCATCCAGCGGTCGGCCGTATCTCCGTTCCACAGTTCCCAGATGGTGGTGGCTCCTTTGGATACCATATATCCCCATCCGGGGTAATTGGTATGGTGTGCCAGTACATAAGCAATATCAGACCTTCCCATCCGGGCAAATTCCCGCATGAGCCACTGCATACCGATAATGCCTGAGGATATCGTCACTTCACTGTATCCGACAGTCTTTCCGATGATGTTTTTCTGTACCCTCTCTGTATGTTCCTCCGGTACCATATCGAAGGCCAGGGGCAACAGATTGGCTGTTACTGTATTGTTGCCATAGTAGCAGGAATCCGCATTCCAGAAGGTACGGTGAAAGCTTTCTTTTACTTTTCCGGCCAACGCATCGAATTCAGCGGCTTCGCTTTCCAGCGATTGAAGGCGGGCAAATTTGCTCAGGTAGCCCAGCATCTTGTAATAATAGGCAGTGGCGATCAGTTTGCCGTCTGTGATGCGTGAAGGATCTTTGGCGTGGATCAGTTCCGGTGACTCCGGTGGCATGCACCAATCTCCGTACCGGTCACGGGTGAGTATATACTCCTTGTTCATATACTCCTCCCGCATGTGTTGCATCCAGCGTTTCATGGCCCCGTAATTTTTCTCGATCGGGCGCAGGTTGCCATACTGTTCGTAGAGGATATCAGAGATGATGAGCAGGCTGGAGGGCCAGGTCATGTTGTCGCTGTAATAGTTCCAGTAGACAGGTGCCACATCGGGAAGGGCACCGTCGTCCCGTTGCGACTCGCGGATATCATCCATCCACTTGGCATAGAGCGGTCCGCATTCCATCAGGAAGGTCTCTCCCAGGGCTCCCATACCGCGGTCGCCTGTCCAGGGTTGCCGCTCGTCGCGTTGCGGACAGTCTACAGGCATTCCTTTGTAATTGCCACGGATGCCCCACCATGCATTTTTCAGTACCTGATTGAGCATGGTATTGTCCGACTCGAACGTGCCGGTTAGAGGCATATCATCGTTTACAACTTCTCCGGTAAAGTTTTCCGGATCGAACTTGCCCGGATAGCCGGATACTTCTACATATCGGAATCCGTGATAGGTGAAGCGGGGAGCCCATTCTTCCACACCTTCTCCTTTGAGAATGTAGCGGTCGGTGACCAGGGCTTCACGGAGATTTTCCAGAGACAGTTCGCCATTATCGTGAAGCAATTCGGCAAATCGCAGTTGCACCGTATCGCCTGCGTGGCCCTGTACACGAAAACGTATCCAGCCTACCATGTTCTGTCCCATATCGAGGATGTACCGTCCGTCTTCGAGACGGTTTACCGCTACCGGCTTGAGGCGGTCTGTGACACGCATTCCCGGCATCAGTTGTGCTTTGAGAGATCCTGTCGGCGGATTGGAACGGATGGCTTCCATCCAGTGACTGTCGTCGTACCCTGCTTCGGTCCATCCGGTAAGTTCTTTGCGTGCATCGTACTCCTCGCCGTCGTATTCGTTGTTGCTGCGTATCGGACCGTCGGCCGTCATCTTCCAGTCGGTATTGGTGGCAATCGTCTCCCGGCTGCCATCGGTGTATTCGATGAGGAGGTTCATCCGTACTTTGGGATAGCCGTAGGTATTGATCTTGTATTGTTTGTAGTACTGACGCATGGTGTAGTAGCGTCCGTTGCCTAAGGTGATACCCACGGCATTGTCACGACCCGCCTGCAGCAGATCGGTGACGTCGTAGCTGTTGTACAATTGTGTACGCAGGTAGTTCGTGGGAGCCGGTGCAAGCACGAGATCGCCTACCCGCTGCCCGTTGATGTACATTTCATACAGTCCGAGACCGCAGATGTGTACGGTGGCCTGACGGATCTCCTTTTCCACGGGGAATTCTTTGCGGAGATACCTTGCGGAGAGGCGGGAGTATTGCGACTCTTCGTCCCAGGGCATGGCTTTATCGAGCCCGATCCAGCGACCTTTCCAGCGGATCTCTCCGAGAGGTCCCATGCCCCAGCAGGCCGTTTCGCTCCAGGAGGTCTGGCCGTGATGGGTGGTCA
>DALZBD010000393.1:0-4170 GCA_031977515.1 Bacteroides sp.
AGGTCGAATGCCGGTTCTTCGTAGGGATGTGAGGCTTTTAGGGCCTGTATCGCTGCTGATCTCAGGTAAGCCGGTAATATAGTTTCTACACGCACTTCCGGTTCCCGGTGCAGCTTTCCTTTCTCTCCTACAAATGGATGAGTATCCTCTCCTGCACGGAAAGTCCCCTCTCCTTCTGTCTGAAAACTGCAACTGTCGTACTGTCCGATATGTCCACAACCTGCCTGGAAAAGAGCCTGTTTCACAGTTTCTGCCTGTGCGAAGGGCACAAATGTCACCAGCTTGATCAGGGTATTCTCTTTCGGAGAGAGTATCTGTACATTCTCCAGCCCGATCTTTTCGGCTATTTTGAAATTCACCCCTCCTGATACGTTGTCTATGTTGGTATGTGCTGCATAGATCGCAATTTCGTTACGGATTGCTTTCAGCATACAGCGTTCCACATAGTCTTTTCCTGTTATGGATTTGTACCCTTTGAAGATCAGTGGGTGATGCGATACAATGAGATTGTATCCCAGAGCGATCGCCTCGTCTATCACGGCTTCCGTAACGTCAAGACACAACAAAGCCCCTGTTGTTTCCGCATCTGTCAATCCAATTTGCATTCCGGCATTATCGAATCCGTCTTGCAAAGGCAGAGGCGCGAACCGTTCAAGGGCGCTTACAATTTGCTTAATTTTCATTTTTAATCAGAAAACCTGGGTACAAAGATAGGAAAAAAAACGATACGACAGATAGTTATGGGTATATTTCTATACTTCTGTATTTTTATGTTTTCACATACGAAAAAATGAGACGCAAGGTATTGCGTCTCTACAACGACACTGACTGTTTGTTCTCTTTTTATAAACTATTCCCTCCTACCATCCATTCTTTAAACTCTGTGGATCTGTTTTTGCTGACGTATATACGTTCCGGAGTCTCCGCGTCAAGGGTAATCAGCAACCTGCGGTCGAACCAGATCGTGATGTTTGTCACATGCTCTTTGGAGACGATGAATTGCTTATTGGCCCGGAAAAACAGGGTCGGGTCCAGATTCTGGATGATTGAGTCCAGGGTTTTGTTGTAGGTGAACTTCCTGCCATCCTTCAGGCAGATGGATGTCTGGTGATCGGAGGTGTAGAAATAGACGATCTCTTCCACGGCTATGGGGATGAGGTTGTCACGGTGGGCTACCAACAGCTTCCGGAAGTAGTTTCCGGTGAAGTTGGTCTGTGCCTGTTGTTCCAGATAGCGGTTACGCTCTATGGAGGTCCATTTACGGAATTTGCCTATGGCCTTGCGTAGATTCTCCTCTTCTACCGGTTTCAGCAGATAGTCTATGCTGTTTACTTTGAATGCGTTGATCGCGTATTCGTCGTAGGCGGTGGTGAATATGATCGGTGTTTCTACGGTGACGAGGTCAAAGATCGAAAAGGCAGACCCATCGGACAGATGTATATCCATAAATATCAGATCCGGAGCGGGATTGGCGTGTAACCATTTGACTGTTTGCGAGATACTTTCCGTACCGGCAACGACCTCTATTTCGGGGTCTACCCTACCGATCAGTTCGGTCAGGTATTCGTATGCAATGGTTTCGTCTTCAACTATCAATACTCTCATTATCAGATTTTTTAAGTGGTAATATTACTGTGAAGTAGGATTCATCTTCCCGCACATCCATGTCTATTCCCATCAATAGTTTGTAGCGTGCCGAGAGATTGGAGAGTCCGATCCCGTTGGACCCTTCTACATGGTATTTTTTATAGATCGGGTTTGTTACAGACAACTCTCCGCTATCGAGTACGGATATATACACTTTCATCTTGTGTTCGCTATCTATAATGTTGTGCTTGACTACATTTTCTATCAGAGGAAGCAGGGACAATACAGGAAGTTGCCAGGTGAGTTCGGGCTCTTTTACGGTGATGCAGAAAGAAATCTTTCCGCTGTAGCGTACTTCCAGCAGGTAGCGGTAGGCATCCAGAAAAGCGAGTTCTTCTTCCAGTTTCACAAGTCCTTTCTTTTCACTTTGCAGGATATACCGGAAGATATTTGATAATTTGGCTACGTATTCCAGGGTTTCGTCGTTTCTTTTCGCTGCCACGAGGGCTGTGAGGCCATTGAGGGAGTTGAAGAAGAAGTGCGGGTTGATCTGATTGCTCAGGGCTTCTACCCTGCTTTGCAGGTTTTCCGAGCGAAGTTTCTCCATTTCTTTTTCTGTTTCCCGCTGTGCCACGGTGAGGTAATAGGTATGTCCGATCAGTACAGGCATCAGCCAGGCGATCAGGAATTGCAGGATGAGCATTTGCGTAAAACAATCCAGTCGCACTTTGTATTCCACGGATAGCCCGATGAGTACATACAATGCATAGGCAGCCAGAGTGATCAGGAATGACTTTGCGAATTTTGTTTTGAGTTTCGTCTCCGCCTGACGAATGTTTTGCCGCATCAGTATCCATGTGAGAGCTACAAAAAAGAGATAGCGGTAGATGAAATAGATGATGGATGGCGCATTCAATGCCATATGGCGGGGGGCGTCTGACGGAGCCCAGAGCGACCACATAAAGCTCCCTATATTGGGATATATAATGATGGCACTCAGGATCATAGCACCCCATAGTACCGTTCTGGCTGATGTCAGTGAGTTGAAAAATCTCATGTTTACACGTTTAGTTGTACAAAGATAGGATAGTCAGGCACATAAATAAAGAAAAAGGTCGCTTTATAAAAGGGCATTCTGCCGTTTTCAACCCTGTTTTTTCCCGATTTGTGGGAAAATGGTCTGTTTTTTAGCTGTTTCCTGTTTTTGGGGCGTAGGATGAGGGTGTATCCAAAGTGCATTTCAAGACTTATCAGCCACAGAGCGACTAATAGGATTCTGTGGTTATCAACGTTTCAGACTACAGCCCTTTCCAGCAGCTTTATAGTCATTTTTCCGGTCTCCAATTCAGCCTGTAACCCAATGGGGAAAGTAAAGTTCTGCTCGTTGTGTCCGAAAGAGAGTCCGTATACCGCTGGAATTCCCAAAGGTTTGATCCGATCTTCAATGACTTGCTTCAGTGTGAACGAGTTAGGTACGGTCGATTTATTGCATCTTCTACAGATACCGAACGCTATACCTGCGGCTTTTTTCAGTTCGCCGGAGGCTATAAGTTGGGTCAGCATTCTGTCTATCCGGTAAGGTTCTTCACCTACATCTTCGATCATGACAATGTTGTCTTTCAGATCCATTTGATAGGGAGTTCCTATCATCGAACAGATGAGTGACAGATTGCCTCCTACCAGCTTTCCCTGTGCTTTTCCGGAAGTTATCGTATATCTCTCAAAGGTTTTATCCGTTGCTGCTTTTTGAAGATCCTTTTCAGAACTTTCGATGGTGTATGTATCCATTGAATTCATGACAATATTCCTGAATTGTAATTTATTGTATTCACGATGTATCGTCTTACTCACTGGTCCATGAAACGTGATCAGCCCTGTATGTTTATGTATAGCGTATAGCAAAGCGGTGATGTCACTGAATCCTATCATTACCTTCGGATGCTGTCTGATGAGGTTGTAGTCTATCAGATCCAGAATCCGTGCACAGCCATATCCACCGTTGGTGAATACAATCCCTTTGATCTCCGGATTTTTTATCATCTGATTGAAGTCGGCAGCCCGTTCTTTGTCCGTACCACTGAAATAGCCATGTCTGCCCAGAATCTTATCGGACCAGAGGGGTTCAAGTCCGAGTTGTTTGACCTTTTCTATGGATGATTCCAGATCATCCTGGGTGATGGACCAGGCTGGTGCCACCAGTCCTACTTTATCTCCTCGCTGTAGTTTTGCAGGTTTTAAAGTCGTGTAGTCTGGTTTGTAGGGAATGTTTTGTCCACTCAATCTGTCAGGGATCAGAGAGAGTAAAGACAAGCCTATTCCTGTTTTAAAGAAATTTCTTCTATTCATTTGTGTTGTCTGACGTATCGTTACGGATGATTTGTATACTGCCGATAGATAGATTCTCTTGTGTCGTTATTGCCAATAAAAGTAGCAATTTTTATTGGAGACATACGAACAAAAGAACATATTTTTGTTTTGTGAATTGTGTATACTGAATTTCTTTACTTGAATTGTTTTATGTGTATGTATTTATGTATCAGAATAAGATGATGTTTTTTATCTTTGTCGTCTTCAAAGGCTTTT
>DALZBD010000394.1:0-4168 GCA_031977515.1 Bacteroides sp.
ACCTGAAGAGGAAGCACAACACTTGTAGAGACGCAATACCTTGCGTCTCAGAAATAGATACAAAAGTGTATTTATATCCCTGGAGGGGATTCATCATTAGCCCAACGGTTGAGTGAAACGAAACCTTGGGGTGCGAAGCGCACACCACATTTAATCTTGAAAAGGTTCCATAATGTCTTTTGACACACCCTCAAGAAAAGATACAAAATTCAAACAGACCCTTAATTTTTCACCGAATGATGAAAAAAAGTATATTAACACTCCTGCTGTGTACGGCTATACTGGGTGCCAGAGCCGACGAAGGGATGTGGCTATTGCCCGACCTGAAAACACAGAACGAAGTAGCCATGATGGAGTTGGGACTACAGATCCCTATCGAACAGATATATGCCCCGGATGGCATTGCACTGAAAGACGCGGTTGTACATTTTGGCCGGGGATGTACCGGAGAGGTGATCTCTGCCGAAGGTCTGGTACTGACCAACCACCACTGCGGCTACGGAAACATCCAGCAACTGAGTAGTGTGGAAAATGACTACCTGACAGACGGATTCTGGGCCATGAACCGCAGTGAAGAGTTGCCTTGCAAAGGGCTTACCATCACCTTCATCGATCGTATCCTGGAGGTCACCGACTATGTCAATCAGCAACTGGCCATAGACGAAGACCCGAATGGAACCAACTATCTTTCTCCCAGATACCTGGAGAAAGTAGCCGCCCGCTTTGCCGGAACGCAGAATATAGAGGTGACTCCGGCTACCCAGTTGGAGTTGAAGCCTTTTTACGGAGGCAACCGATACTATCTTTTTGTAAAGACCGTATACAATGACATCCGCATCGTTGGGGCTCCTCCCTCCTCCATCGGTAAATACGGAGCAGATACAGACAACTGGATGTGGCCGCGCCACACAGGAGATTTCTCTCTCTTCCGTATCTATGCGGACAAAGAGGGGAAACCGGCCGAATATTCTCCGGAGAATGTTCCCTTGCAGGTGAAAAAACACCTGACCATCAGTCTGGCCGGTGTGCGGGAAGGAGACTTTACCTTTGTCATGGGATTTCCAGGACGCAACTGGCGGTACATGATCTCCGACGAAGTGGAAGAGCGTATGCAGACAACAAACTTTATGCGTCATCATGTACGGGAAGTGCGTCAGGAAGCTTTGATGGAAGAGATGTTGAAAGACGATGCTGTACGTATCCACTATGCAAGCAAATATGCCTCTTCGGCCAATTACTGGAAGAATGCGATCGGTATGAACGAAGGTCTGGTACGTCTGAAAGTTCTGGACACGAAACGTGCACAACAGGAGCAACTGCTGCAACGTGGCAGGGAGCAGAACAACCCTGCTTACCAACAGGCTTTCGAAACCATACAATCGGTAGTGGCCCAACGCAGAGAAGCCCTTTATCACCAGCAGGCACTCGGTGAAGCGCTGGTCACAGGGCTCGACTATATGAGAATTCCTTCGGTTACCGGTTTGCGAGACGCCCTCAAAAGCAAAAACAAATCCCGTATACGTACCGAAAAGGAGAAGTTGCAAAAAGCTGCTGCCGATTATTTTGCCGGAGTTCCTTTCCCGGAAGTAGAACGCAAAGTAGCCAGCCGCATGATAGATACTTACAAAACCTACATTCCAGCCTCACAGCGGATCTCTATCTTCCAACTGATCGACAATGAGTTTGGCGGAGACAGTGACGCATTTATTGCTGCCGGGTTTGAACAATCGATCTTTGGTTCACCAGAGAATTTTGAGCAGTTTATCAAAAAACCCACATTGAAAGCACTGGATAATGATCTGATGGTCCAATTTAAGAATTCGATCAACAGCAGCGCCTATCAGCTGGCACTGGAGGTACAGGGCAGCAACGAATACGATGCCGCACACAAAACCTGGGTAAAAGGGATGATGGATATGCGACAGGAGGCAGGTATACCGATCTATCCGGATGCCAACTCTACGCTGCGCCTTACCTACGGCCAGGTGCTCTCCTATGAGCCTGCCGATGGCGTGATCTATGAATATTATACCACACTGAAAGGGGTGATGGAAAAGGAAGACCCGGACAACTGGGAATTTGTAGTTCCGGAAAAACTGAAAGCCCTCTATCAGGCCAAAGATTACGGAGTGTATGCGATGGAGAATGGGGAAATGCCGGTCAACTTTATTGTCAATACAGACAATACGGGAGGAAACTCGGGGAGTCCGGTTTTCAATGCCAAAGGCCAACTGGTGGGAACCGGTTTCGACCGCAATTACGAAGGCCTTACCGGAGACATTGCATTCCGCCCCGCTTCGCAACGTGCCGCCTGTGTAGACATCCGCTATACACTGTTTATTATCGATAAATTCGCAGGTGCCTCACATATCATTGATGAGCTGACCATAGAGTGATTTACGATTTACTCCCTTCGGTCATGACCGAAGGGAGTAAATCGTAAATTGTAAATCTACACATAGTCTTCTACCATATACATTTCCGAAACAAGCTCATCCACGCGACGTTTCAGATTTCTCACAGCCTCTTCCGGGGTAATGCCATACCCTTTGAAAAAGTGACTCACTTTCAGGAAAGCAAAATAGCCCCCATCTGATGTACGTTCCAGTACATAATCTGTTTTATTCAGTATCATATCGATATATAATTAGTTAATGGTGTCATGAAGTATTTTATTTCAGATGCCTTCTGTAGCCTCTGTTTGGTAACAAGAGGCCAATCGGAAAGGTTCATGCTTTTGCCCTCCTACAAGACACAAATTTCAGGAATTCCTGTTTCCTCTGGATTTCTGTGACATGACAAATGCGTGAACAAAAGATTTGAAGCATTCGTTGTAAGAAGAGCCTGTTTAAATTTTCCACAAAAAAGAAAGAGAGGTGTTTTTGTTTTTTCTTCTGTTTTCTTTTTGTCTGTCTCTTACTGTTTTTCAGACGCAAATATGCGTCTCTACAATTGATATGAATGCCTTGAAAAGGAAACAAACAAAGGGCGTAAAGACGCATATTTGCGTCTGAATAAAAATACAAGCAAAATATAAACAGGCTCTTAAAAATTAATTGTATATTAGCAACATAAAAATGTATGTTACTAATACTTTCTAAACCTAAGAAAAGATAAATTATGGAAAAATTTGAAGAATTGATACAATCGGAAACACCTGTATTGGTGGACTTTTTCGCAACGTGGTGTGGTCCCTGCAAAGCCATGGCACCCATCCTGGAAGATGTAAAAAATCAGATCGGCGACAAAGCACGCATTGTCAAGATCGATATAGACAAATACGAAGACCTGGCCAATCAATACCGGGTACAGGCAGTTCCCACTCTTTTTATCTTCAAGAAAGGAGAAACTGTATGGAGACACTCCGGTGTGATGCAGGCTGCGGATCTTGTAAAAACAATCGAAGAGCATATATAACAAACATGAGAAAACTGACATGGATGGCAGCCCTGCTGCTGACCTTTTTCTCTTCCTGCGCGTTCGCCCACAATCCGGACGGAAAAGCAAAGGAAAAGAACAACAAAGACGGTGAAGTGATCACCATGAACAAGAATATGTTCATTGAGAAGGTATTCGATTACGAAACCTCGTCCGAATGGGCATACAAAGGAGACAAACCTGCTATTATTGACCTGTATGCCGATTGGTGCGGTCCCTGCCGGCAGGTAGCCCCCATCATGAAAAAACTGGCCGGAGAATACGAAAGCCAGATCGTGATATACAAAGTGAATGTGGATAAAGAACGCGAACTGGCGACTCTGTTCAACGCCACCAGTATACCCTTGTTTGTATTCATCCCTATGGATGGAGAACCACAACTCTTCAGAGGTGCTGCCGATGAAGCGACTTACAAACAGGTGATTGAGGATTTTCTTCTGAAAAAAGAATAACCATACATGCATACAAAAAAGCCGGGGAGAGTTCGTCATTGAAACTGTCTCCGGTTTTTTGTATGTATATATGTTGCCTGATATCTCTCCCAACCGGCATCTTTCCCCTATACACAACAAACGCCCTTCATGGTGGATTGTACCGGTTGTTCATCTGTCCCTGCTTGCTACCGGCACCACGAAACCGGACGATAATCTCCCGATAGAATTGTTCTCTTTCTCACAAAAAACAAAAAAACGCTGGACACTGTTTCCGGAAATACAAGTAGCTACAGATA
>DALZBD010000395.1:0-4165 GCA_031977515.1 Bacteroides sp.
AGATGCTCCTTATCTTACCCCGGTACCTTTCCGTGGAAAGCGCAACGAAAGTTCTTACCTGCGCTATACCTTATCCAAGGTAGCCGAGGTTTGTTGCAAAACGGAAGAAGAAGTTGCACGGATCACTTCAGAAAATGCTTTGACGGTGTTTGAACGATGCTAAAAGGTCGGAAAGGTTTTAAAGTTTATTAATTTTGCAATTTTCCCGGTGAGAATTCCATGGGAATGGTACAACAGATGAAAAAAAAGAATACATTTGTAGCTGAAATCGCTTGTGGTTCCCAATTTTTTTGTAATTTGCAGCCGATTTAAAGAAATCTATAGTTTGGAGAGGTGCTCGAGTGGTTGAAGAGGCACGCCTGGAAAGCGTGTATACGCCAAAAGTGTATCGCGGGTTCGAATCCCGCTCTCTCCGCATTTCAAACTGAATTTGAGAGAAATAAAGTAGAATAAAATAAATTAATTAATTAATCTTAAAAATTAGACACACAATGAAAAAGTTTTTTGCAATTGTTGCTGTGATGGGAGTTTTGACTTTTGGCTCAACTCAGCTGGTACAGGCACAGGACGCTCCTGCTGCAGACACCGAACAGGTAGACGCTTACGCAGGTGCTGAATCAGGTGGTATTCACAAAGAATTGAAAACAAAATTTATTGAAGGTACTGCTTCGTTCATGAGTTTGGTAGCTATCGCTCTGGTAGTAGGTCTTGCTTTCTGTATCGAACGTATTATTTACCTGAGTCTTGCTGAGATCAACACGAAGAAATTCCTTGCATCTATTGAAGCTGCTTTGGATAAAGGTGACGTTGAGGCTGCAAAAGACATCGCGCGTAATACAAGAGGTCCTATTGCTTCTATTTACTATCAGGGTCTGATGAGAATTGATCAGGGCATTGATGTAGTAGAAAAATCTGTAGTATCTTACGGTGGTGTACAGGCTGGATATCTGGAAAAAGGATGCTCATGGATCACACTGTTTATCGCGATGGCTCCGTCATTAGGGTTCTTGGGAACTGTAATCGGGATGGTACAGGCGTTCGATAAAATCCAGCAGGTGGGTGATATCTCTCCGACAGTAGTAGCAGGTGGTATGAAAGTGGCCTTGATCACAACAATCTTTGGTTTGATCGTTGCTTTGATCCTCCAGTTGTTCTATAACTATATACTTTCAAAGATCGAAGCTTTGACAAGCGATATGGAAGATTCTTCTATTACTTTGCTTGACATGGTTATTAAATATGATCTGAAATACAAAAAATAATCTGAACGATGAGTAAATTGTCATATAAAGTATCATACTATGTACTCTATGCCCTTTTTGCAGTCATTCTGGTTGTACTCGGAGTGTTCTATTTCTCGGGCTTTGACAGAGTAATAGGTGAATATAATGATCCCGTTCATACAGATACGTTGATCTATATGATCTATGGTATCCTGGGATTCTGTGTAGTTGCTACAATTGTTGCCGCAGTTATTCAATTCGGTTCTGCTCTGGTAGACAACTGGAAAAAAGCCCTGACAGGTCTGATCGGACCTATTTTGCTGGTGGTTTTGTTGCTCATTACCTATTCTATGGGTGTTGATGAAACTGTAGTAACCGGTGAAGGTGCTTATACAGATAGCTTCTGGTTGAAAGTCACGGATATGTTCGTATACTCTATCTATATATTGTTGGGTATTACTATTCTGTGTATGATAGGAAGCAGCGTTAAGAAAAGTCTTTCTTAAATTTAATTACTGATAAATTAGAAAAGTAATTATGGCAAAAGGAAATAGAAAAGTACCTGATATAAACTCAAGTTCTACAGCGGATATTGCTTTCCTGTTGCTGATCTTCTTTCTGATTACAACCTCTATGGATACGGACCGCGGGTTGGCAAGACGTTTGCCTGAACCACCGGACCCAAACACCAAACAGGATGATATCATTGTAAAGGAACGCAACGTATTGCAGGTGTTCCTGAATGCCAATGATCAACTCATGGCAGGAGGAGACTATATCAGCGTAAGAGAGCTCAGAGCTAAAACGAAAGAGTTTATTCAGAACCCTTATAACGATGAGAAATTGCCTGAAAAGCACGAGAAAGATATACCGTTGTTAGGAGGAAAAGTAATGGTCACTGAAAATCATGTGATCTCTCTCCAGAATGACCGTGGATCTTCGTATCAGGCATATATGGATGTACAGAACGAATTGGTTGCTGCATATAATGAGTTGAGAGATGAAATAGCTCAGGAAAACTGGCAGACAGATTATGCTCACCTCAATGAAGAGCAACAAAAAGCAGTTCGTGACTTTTATCCTCAGAAGATCTCTGAGGCAGAACCTAAAAACTACGGAGGAAAATAAGAGATGGGAAAGTTTAATAAAACCGGTAAACGCGAAATGCCTGCGTTGAACACCTCTTCTCTTCCTGACTTGATCTTTACCCTGTTGTTCTTCTTTATGATGGTAACAACAATGCGTGAAGTCTCGTTGAAAGTAGAATTTAAGGTTCCACAGGCCACAGAACTTGAAAAGCTTGAAAAGAAATCGTTGGTAACTTTCATCTATGTAGGACAACCTACTATGGAGTTCCGTAAGAAACTTGGATCAGAAAGCCGTATTCAGCTGAACGATAGTTTTGCTGAGGTTGCTGAAATTCAGGATTTCATCACCCAGGAACGTCTGAGTATGAAAGAATCAGATCAGCCTTTCATGACCGTGTCATTGAAGATCGATAAAGACACCCGCATGGGTATCGTTACAGATATCAAACAAGCACTGCGTCAGGCTTATGCATTGAAGATCAACTATTCTGCCGCTTCGCGCGACTAAGAAAGTTATCTATATTACTAAAAAAGGTGATTCCCAATTGGAGATCACCTTTTTTAATGTCTTTTTGTCAGGAAGAACTGTATTAAAAGTTATTCTTTCACACCATATACTTCTCTGTATATGGCCGACCGGATCGGGGAAAATTTCTCCGGACTGATATCTCCGTATACCATCAGCGACATGGGTAAATAGGCTTCTCCGGGGCGATAGGGAGGCTGTGCATATTTCTCCTTCCACAGGACGAACCCGTGTCTCTCATAGAAAGAGATACGTCGTTGTGCCATTTCTTCAGTCGGGAGTTCGACTTCGAGAACAATCGGTTTATTCAATTGAGTCTGCAACCATTCCAAGACTTGTTTTCCATATCCCCCGTTGCGTCTGGAGGAGTCTATGGCAAAATGTTCTACATAGAAGAACTCGTTCAGATCCCAATACGTGATAAAACCTACCGGAGTATCGTCATCCAGGATAATCAGGTTGTAAAAATACTCTTTGGTATCGGTATATTTCTGTAAGATGGGAAGTTCCCTGTATTCTTCCTTAGGGAAAGAAGCTACCATCAGATCCTCCATAAACTGATAGAGAGATTGGTCTGCGGTATGAATACGTGTGAATGTGATCATAAAAAAATGATTGAATGGTGATAGATTATACATAAAGATACAGGCGGGTGGGCCTGTATGGGGTAATAAACAAGGATCGCATAAGAAAGGTTATTCCGTATAAAATTCAATGATACGTGTGATGGCTCTTTGACATACAGGACAGAACACCGGATGTTCATTGGTACGCATCCGGCAGTTATACGCGGGCCGATAGACACCATATACGGCGTATCCCCCTCCTTCATATACTCCTACCGGATACTTATCACTTTCCTGCGGTGGGGTCGGACATGGAATAGAGGGAGGAAGCATATCTTTCCATTTGGAGGAAAAATCCACCAGTGTGGTGATATTTTGTTCCCAAGGTTCAATATCCGTAGGATAGAATTCACTCATTATATCTTGTTCGTAGAAATACTCATCTCCCAGACCGGCAAAACTGTGTCCGAACTCATGTACTACCACAGGGCGGAACATCGGATGATGGGCCGTTGTCAGTGTAAAGGCATTGTATATACCTCCTCCTCCGTATTGTTTAGTATTTGCCAGAATGATGATGTGTTCGTAGGGAATACCTGCCAACGCGTTATGAATGGCCTGTATCCGGTTGGTAGTAAGATACCTCTCGGAGTAGAATGTATCGAAATGGGATCCGAAAGCAGTCTCTTTCCACTTTCCCTGATGAGGTATACTGACCCCGCTCTGTAAAGAAATGCTTTCTACCGCAACGACATTGAATTT
>DALZBD010000396.1:0-4160 GCA_031977515.1 Bacteroides sp.
AGACGCAAAGTATTGCGTCTCTACAAGTGTATCACCTTCAAAAGAAAACACAATCAATGTCTTCGTACAGACGCATATTTGCGTCTAAAAAGACAAGAAACAGACAAAAAGAGCGCTGAAGAAAGAATGAAAGAATCCTATAATAAATTTTCTGGGGAACCAGCGGTCGACACAGTCAAAATTTAAACAGGCTCTTTGTAAATAGTTGATAAAGAAAGAAGTTGTTACCCATTCTTTGTACTTCAGGACGTCTCCCCTCACCCTTGTTTGTGAGGTGATGCATCAGGGTACTTCCACTTTATTTAGTATCTTACTTACAATCTCGTCGGATGTGGTATTACTGGCTTCTGCTTCATACGTCAGGCCGATGCGATGACGCAACACATCATGTGCCACAGCACGCACGTCTTCCGGGATTACATAACCGCGACGTTTGATGAATGCATACGTACGGGCGGCAAGGGCCAGATTAATGGATGCACGGGGAGATCCTCCGAAACCGATCAGATCTTTGAGTTCTTTCATATCGTATTTTTCCGGATAGCGTGTGGCAAAAACGATATCTACGATATAACGTTCGATCTTCTCATCGATATATACCTGACGCACCACTTTACGTGCTTCCATGATCTCATCTGCTTTGAGGATCGGCTTCAATTCTGCCCTTTCTCCACCTATATTCTGTCGGATGATCAGTTTTTCTTCTTCGAGTTTCGGATAATCGATGACCACCTTCAGCATGAAACGGTCTACCTGTGCTTCGGGAAGCGGATAAGTACCCTCCTGTTCAATGGGGTTTTGCGTAGCCATTACTAAGAAAGGTTCGGGCAACTTGAAAGTCTCCTTACCGATAGTGACCTGACGCTCCTGCATAGCTTCCAGCAAAGCGCTCTGCACTTTAGCCGGGGCACGGTTGATCTCATCGGCCAACACGAAATTTGCAAATACAGGTCCTTTTTTTACCTGGAAAGTCTCATCTTTCTGACTGTAGACCATGGTACCGACTACGTCGGCGGGTAAAAGGTCCGGAGTAAACTGCACACGGCTATATTGTGCGTCTATAAGGGAAGCCAGCGTCTTGATGGCAAGTGTCTTTGCCAGGCCGGGTACCCCTTCCAGCAAAATATGTCCGTCAGAAAGAAGACCGATGAGCAGAGACTCCACCAGGTGTTTCTGTCCCACAATAGTCTGATCCATACCAGTAGTAAGATTGGTAACGAAAGCGCTTTGTCTTTCGATCCGTTCATTCAATTCACGGATATCAATTGCTTCAGCCATAAATAATACTTATTTATTTGTTTTGAATTATGTTTTTTGTTTGTATACCAAGGTATTCAGAACCTGTTTTATTTAGCAGCCCAAAAATACGGACTATAATTAACCATTGCAACTAATTTTTATTAAAAAAGTATGCTAAACCTTTAGATTATGGTTGGTTAGCCGAGCCTGTTTTTAGATATTTTTCCGGATCTGTCTTCACAAAGAAGTCGGGCAATACCCGGCTTCTTCGTAAGGATCGCCTGTAAATAAGGCACTTCCTATAACATATATTATCAGAGGTCGGAGTCTGGATTTTCCTCTCTTTTTTCTGATAGTTGTTTAAACACTTGTTACAGATCTTTCTTTTCCAACTCAGGGATCTGTATAGTAGTACCAAACGGTACATGATTGGGATTGCGTATTACTGTACGGTTGTGCATAACGATATAAGGCCACAGATCTTTTGTACCTTAAAACCTGTAAGAGACTTTTGTCAGCGTCTCTCCTTCTTCAATCTTATGAGTAGCACGGGTACCCACGATCACATAATTCACTGAATCGGGACGCACCGGAATGGAGGCTATATCCTGGGGAACAGGATTCGTTGGAGTAGCCACGGCGGCAACGGTAGTAGGCTGAGAAGCAGCTGCAGATCGCTCCTGTGCTACAGGAGTTTCACGAACCAGGGGTTCCTCCCTTATTACTTCAGCCACAGGTGCGCTCTCTTCAACTTGTTGTGCTGCATCCGCTTCTGCTCCCACCTCTGTCTCCGGGGTTTCTATGATACCTGCATCTTCAGGACCTGCAGTGTCTGTTTCCTGAACCGGATTTTCCACTGCATAGAGTTCTTTACCACTGCTCCAATCAAACCATTCGGGCATATAGTAATAAGAAAGTATTCCTCCGCAACAAAGTATCACCAGTAACACCACAGCGATCAGATAGCGCTGTAATTTGCTATCTTTTGCCTTTTTCTCAGGCCTGGGCCTGGGCGGGTTCTTCTTTTCTTTCTCTTTTTTCTCCTCTTTGTCTTTATCTTCTGCAGAAGAAAAGAAAGGAAGCGTCAGAGATTTCCGGTGCTCTTCATCGGCTTTTTGTATTTCAAGGGCAATTATCTCCTCAGCAGTGAGACGTTTACTTGCAGGTGAAGCAAAAGATGGTGAGGGAGGTGGTGCTACAGGCGCCTTTTCTTGAGTCACATCTTCGGGAGATGCCACCGGTTGCTCCGGATCTTCTTCCACACACAATTCCACTTCTTTCTCTTCCACAACTTCTTCTGTAGGTTGCTCCGGATCTTCCATAGACGGTACTGCTTCTTCTGTATCTTCGACAACCTCTTTTACCGGTTGAGTCGTCTCTGCAACTGTTTCCGGGACAGAAGTTTCAAGAATGGATGATTCCTCACTCTCTACAGTATCAATTTCTATGATCTCTACCACTTTCTCTGCAGATCCTTCGTCTTCTGAAATGAAGGTTACCTCCAGCGTTTCTTCTATGGTCTCGGAAACTTCGGTTTCTTCTACAGAGACAGAAGAGGATACTATGACTTCCACCTCTTCCGATGGCTGTAAGGGTATAGTCTCTTCCGGTGGCAAAGAGTCCCCGGGTTGTGGTGGTACGATCTCTTCCTGTACCAAAGAGATCTCCGGTTGCGGTTCTTCTCTCACAGGATCCACAGGATCCTGCAGCTCAGTATCTTCTTGTATGGTTTCTACCGGAGTATCAGGCAGAACTGTATTTTCATTGAGGATCACTGTTTCAAAATGAGAGAAGGGTTTGTTCACAACATCCCGCAAGCTATTGTCAGGTGTAAAAGAGATTTTGGTATGTCCTTCTATCAGAAATCGTTCACCGGTATTCACGTTGATACTCTCACGGCTCTCTATTCCGATCAGTTTAAATGTTCCGAATCCTTTGATCTTTACAACACGATCTTTTTCAAGTCCCTCTTCAATTACCAGAAAGAACTCTTTAATAAAAACTTCCGCATCTTTTTTAGAGACAGAATACCGTGCAGCTAAGAGGTCAACTAAGTCTTGTGTGTTTATTCTTTCGTTCATAAAAGACAAGGTTTATTTAAACTTTTCTTTTAATAAGGTGCTGGGTTTGTAAGCAAGAACCAATTTAGGTGGCACCAGCATACGCAGTTTGGTAGCAGGATTGACAGAAATACGTTCGGCTTTCTTCTTCACCTCCAATGTTCCGAATCCCTGCACAGCAACCGTGTTTCCTTCCTGCCACTGTTCCGTCATTTCCTTCAGCAGAGCATTTACCATTCCTGTAGTCTCTTTAGGGGACTTTTCCAACCTTTTGGATAATTCTGCAATAAATTCTTTATTGTTCACTTCGCCGTTTTTTAGAGTTCGACCGCTATATTAGTTATTTTCAACGAAATAAGCAAATAGTTAAAGAAAAATCATTAAATTATTTGTGCAAAAAGATCGAAGTCATCGGAATCAATCACTTCTGCCTGGTAAAATTTCCCGATCTCCAAAGCCATGTCCTGTTTCAGGATCAGTACCTCCGGATCTACTTCCGGAGAGTCAAATTCCGTACGGCCCACATAATAATCTCCTTCTATGCGATCTATGATCACCTGAAAGACCTGTCCTATCTTGGCAGCAGCCATCTCCGCAGAGATTCCCTGTTGTATTTCCATCAGCTCATCCAGACGCGCCTGTTTGATCGCCTGCGGAATATCGTCCGGATGTTCTCCCGCGGCAAAGGTTCCCTCCTCTTCGGAATAAGCAAAAGCTCCCATTCGATCGAAACGGATCTTTCT
Organism: Bacteroides sp.; assembly: GCA_031977515.1. Taxonomy (GTDB): domain Bacteria; phylum Bacteroidota; class Bacteroidia; order Bacteroidales; family Bacteroidaceae; genus Bacteroides. The sequence goes on from DALZBD010000396.1 coordinate 4,043, forward strand.
GACAAATTCCTTTAGTTCCTCAAATTCTTTCTCTGTCTCCCCGGGATACCCCACCATCAGTGTTGTGCGTAAATGAATGCCGGGAACTTCCTTCCTAAACTTTTCCAGCAGGGCATAG
>DALZBD010000397.1:0-4143 GCA_031977515.1 Bacteroides sp.
TGATCGACAGTTCACGCGCCACCCAGCAAGACATTCGTCCGCTGCGGATCGTGATCCTCAACCTCATGCCCCTCAAGATCACTACAGAGACAGATCTGATCCGTCTGCTGTCCAACACTCCTTTGCAGTTGGAGATCTCTTTCATGAAGATCAGCAGTCATACCTCCAAGAACACTCCTGTGGAACACATGCAGGCCTTCTATACGGATTTTGCGGAGATGCGCAATCAGAAGTTCGACGGCATGATCATTACCGGTGCCCCGGTAGAAAAGCTGGACTTTGAGGAGGTGACCTATTGGCCAGAAATACAGGAGATATTTGACTGGGCACGTACGCACGTGACTTCTACCTTATATATCTGCTGGGCGGCTCAGGCAGGTCTTTATCATCATTACGGGGTACCTAAATACCCACTGGATGGTAAGATGTTCGGAGTGTTTGAGCACACCATGGCCGATCCGTTGCAGTCTATTTTTCGTGGTTTTGATGAGGTCTTTTATGTACCTCACAGCCGCCATACCGAGATACGCGGCGAAGATATACGTCGAATTCCTGAGTTGACGATCCTGTCCGAATCGGAAGAGTCCGGTGTGTATATGGTCATGGCAAGAGGCGGAAGGGAGTTTTTTGTGACCGGACATTCGGAGTATTCCCCGCTGACGCTGGATACGGAATATCGCCGCGACCTGGCCAAAGGATTGCCCATTGATGTACCCCGGAACTACTACAGGAACGACGATCCGGAACAAGGCCCTCTTGTACGCTGGCGTTCTCATGCCAATCTGCTGTTTACCAACTGGCTCAATTACTTTGTGTACCAGGAAACTCCTTATAATATAGAAGAGATACAATGATGCGTGCAAGGAAGATCGAATTGCTTGCTCCTGCCCGTAACCTCGAGTGTGGGATAGCTGCTATCGACCACGGAGCGGATGCAGTCTATATCGGTGCACCCAGATTTGGCGCGCGCGCTGCCGCAGGCAATTCGCTCGAAGATATCGCGGCGCTTACAGAACATGCTCATGTATATAACGCCCGTGTCTATGTGGCTTTGAACACCATACTTACAGATGCGGAAATAGCGGAAGCGGAGCAGCTGATACGCGAACTCTACCGGATCGGGGTAGATGCCCTGATCGTACAGGATATGGGTATTCTGCAGCTCGATCTTCCTCCCATCCCACTGCATGCCAGTACCCAGACAGACAATGTGACTGCTGCGAAGGTACGTTTTCTGGCAGATGCAGGGATGAAGCAGGTGGTACTGGCGCGGGAACTTTCCATTCAGGACATCAGGTATATACATGAAAGCTCTCCCGGGGTCGCACTGGAGGTATTTGTGCATGGGGCATTGTGTGTGAGCTACAGCGGCAGATGCTACGTCAGTCAGGCCTGTTTCGGGCGGAGTGCCAACCGGGGAGCCTGTGCGCAGTTTTGCCGCTTGCCTTTCAGTCTGGTGGATGCCGATGGTCGGACGATTGTGCACAACAAGCATTTGCTCTCGCTCAAAGACATGAACCGGATCGATCGCTTGGAAGAGCTGCTGGATGCAGGGGTCTCTTCCCTGAAGATAGAAGGACGCCTCAAAGATATATCCTATGTAAAGAATGTGACTGCTGCTTACCGACAGGCATTGGATCGGATCCTGTTGCGCAGACCCGAATACGTACGCAATTCTTCCGGAAAAACCACCTATACTTTCCGGCCTCAACTCAATAAAAGTTTCAGCAGAGGATTTATCTCTTACTTTCCGGATGAAAAACAGGAGGAGATCACCTCTTTTGATACACCCAAATCACTGGGCGAAGAGATGGGCCGTGTGAAAGAACTCAGAGGCAATTACCTGACTGTGGCCGGTGTGAAGTCTTTCAACAATGGAGATGGAGTCTGCTACCTCGACGAGTCGGGGAGTCTCAAAGGGTTTCGTATCAATCGGGTAGACGGCAATAAACTCTATCCGCAGGAGCGGGTGACGGTAAGACCCCGTACCATCCTGTACCGAAATTTTGATCAGGAATTTGAGCGACTACTTTCTCGACAATCTGCCCTGCGAAAGATAGGTGTGGAGATACGCCTCTTCGATCATCCTACCGGGTATGCGCTGACCTTCTCCGATGAAGATGGTAATGAAGTGACGGTTTCGTTGCCCCTTGAAAAGGAGCAGGCCCGTACTCCACAGGCAGACAATCTTCGTACGCAGCTGTCTAAACTGGGAAATACCGTGTTCGAAGCCACTTTGGTGGAGGTAGATTTGTCGAAGAACTGGTTTATTCCCTCTTCCCGTATCGCGGATCTGCGCCGTCAGGCTATCGATCGTTTGCTGGCTGCCCGTCGGATTAATTATCCCCGGGAGCTTTATCTATTGAAGCCCACCCAGCATGCTTATCCCGAAACACATCTGACCTATACCGGAAATGTGGCCAATAGTCGGTCACGTGCCTTTTATCTGGATCATGGGGTAGGGCAGGTGGATGCTGCTTTTGAAGAGCAACCTGTGCCGGATGCCACACTTATGTTTTGCAAACATTGCTTGCGCTATAGCATGGGATGGTGCCCGGTGCATCACCAACAGAAATCTCCGTATCAGGAACCTTTTTATCTGGTAGGTACGGATGGAAAGCGGTTTCGTCTGATTTTTGATTGTAGCCGGTGCCTGATGAAAGTGACAGCCGAATGAGACGTAACAGAAAATACGGTGGGTGGGCTGTCTGCCTGTGCATGCTTTTCCTGTACGGATGTGGCAGGATGGCAGATCCCGGAACAGACCCCGAACAGGAGATTGTTTCGGATTCACTCGCTACGGATTTTCGTTTTTATGATGCACTGAATACCAATCTCGAAGTACGTACCGATTCCGTTTGGCTGGAATGTCTTCCGGTGAAAGGGCAGTTTGTCTGTCTGGAGTATGGAGATAGGGTCGTGATCGCCGAATTGGCTGTTTTTCCCGGTGATAGTGCCGACGTTGCCTGGGTGAAGCTGGCCCATAGTCAGGATATACAGGGATGGATTCCCGAAGATCTGTTGCTGGAGTATTTTGTACCGGTCGATAGTGTCTCGCATCTGATAGATGTTTTCCGCAACTCTTCCCTTTCTTATCTTCTGTTTGCCCTGTCGCTGCTTATCTTTCTTTTTTTTGGCGTCGCCTACCGCCGGCGTCCTTTTCCTGTCGTCTTTTTCCGGGATATTAGTAGTATCTACCCAGCTTTATTGTGCCTGCTGGCAGCTTGTGTGGCAACTTTGTATGAAACCATGCAACTCTTTTTTCCGGAAGTGTGGGAGCATTTCTATTTTCACCCCACGTTGTCTCCTGTGGGTGTCCCTGCGGTATTATTGGCTTTTCTGGTGTGTGCATGGGCTTTTCTGTTAGTCGGGATTGCTTCGCTGGACGATCTCTTCCGGCAGCTTTCCACAAGGGCAGCGTGGCGTTATCTGTTTGCTCTGATGGCCGCCTGTGTGGGATGTTACGGCTTTTTTATTCTTACTGTTCATTTCTACATCGGATATCCGCTACTGTTGTTTTTTGCTGTATATACAGTCTTGCATATCGTTCGGAGTACGAATATGTATGTTTGTGGGAATTGCGGGAAACGGTTGCGTAGTAAAGGAATATGTCCTTCCTGCAAAGCGGTAAATGAATAAGTGCTGGCTCCGGAAGTCCCACACCGACAGACTGGTGTTCCGACTGTGAGTTAAAGGTCGTCGGACTGTGAGTTATAGGTAGTTCAGACACTGTCCGACGGGTAACTTCACTCAGTATGACGGGTGGTTTCACTCAGAGATAAATGAATTTCACTCAGAGTTATTTGGTTTTCACTCAGAAATAATTCAGGTATATGGATGAATGTCTGTATATTTTATAAGTATGTATAAATTTACTTATTCTTTATTCGTTTTGCCGATCCCTGATCTCATAAGATCGCATCCTTATTATGGAATGCAATGAGGCGTCGGAGGGTGTTTTGATATTGTCATATTTTATGGTTCCATGAGATGCATGAGATGCAATACGCTGAGACGCAATACGATGACAATACGATGAGATGCTATGAGATGCCATGAGACGCAAGGTATTGCGTCTCTACAAGTGTGCCATTAACGTGTTGAGAAGAAATCACCAACACTGTAGAGACGCAATACCTTGCG
>DALZBD010000398.1:0-4130 GCA_031977515.1 Bacteroides sp.
GTACTGATATCTTCTCGGGATTTCATTCCGAGACAGAAGAGGATCACCAGCTTTATCTTTCCCTGATGGAAGAGTGTGGGTTCGACTCCGCTTTTATGTTCAAATACTCCGAACGCCCCGGTACCTATGCATCCAAACATCTCGAAGATAATATTTCCGAAGAGACCAAGGTGGCCCGTCTGAATGAGATCATAGCTCTGCAGAATCGTTTGTCTGCTGCATCCAACCAGCGCAGCATCGGACAGACCTATGAGGTATTGGTAGAGGGCGTATCCAAGCGCTCCCGGGATCAGCTTTTCGGTCGCACACAGCAAAATAAGGTGGTAGTATTTGACCGGAAAGGATACAAAGTCGGGGACTTTGTACGGGTGAAGATCCTCGAAGCCAGTTCGGCTACACTAAAAGGAGAACCGGTAGAATAATAGGATCCCGATATGAATAAAACAGGCAGGGTGTGAGGTTTATATATCTCACACCCTGTATTTATTTTGAGGATAAGGAGGCTCCGGCATAATGATCCAGAGAATGATGTAAACAAAACCCCCGCAAAACAGCGTGAATAAGGTCAGTAAAACGTAAACGATACGAACCAGTGTCGGATCACATCCGAAATATTCTGCAATACCGCCGCAGACACCTGCCAGCATGCGGTTCCTGGATCTGAAAAGTCTTTTATTGTGTGTCATATATAAAGAGGTTAAGCCATTGTGAGAGCAAATGTAAGGATTAATGGCTCACGATATTATTAAAAGACCTTAAAGAAACGGTTTTCCATCACTTTTTATTTGTTTCTTTGCACCAAATTTGGGAATAATGTGCCCGTATGGTACCGAATCCCATTTCTATGTATTGTACACGAGATCAATGAATAAATTCACGGTAAATGTCTGCCCCGTATGTGAGGGAAAAGAGTTCGGCCATGTGAGAACATGTACGGATTTTTTTGTTTCCGGAGAGCAGTATGAGCTATGCCGGTGCAGGCAATGTGGATTTGTTTTCACGCAGGACTTTCCTGTTGCAGCGGAGATAGGCAGCTATTATGCCTCCTCCGAATACATCTCACACTCCGATACAAAGAAGGGATGGGTCAACTTTCTCTATCATCAGGTCCGGAAATACATGTTGGTTCAGAAAGCCCGGTTGGTCTGTCGGGAGTCGCGGTTGCGGCAGGGCCGCTTGTTGGATATCGGTACCGGTACCGGATATTTTCCGGCTACCATGCTGAGCAGGGGTTGGAAAGTGGAGGCTGTGGAGAAGGATCCGGATGCACGGGAGTTTGCCTGGAATGCCTTCAGTATGGAGGTCAGGGAAGAAGAAGCTTTGCAACAATTCGCTCCGGCAAGTTTCGATGTCATCACCATGTGGCATGTACTCGAACATATAGAGCCGCTCAACGAATGGCTGAGCAGGTTGTTTGAGCTACTCGACGAAAAAGGGACGCTGATCATCGCTGTTCCCAACAGTGCTTCGTACGATGCGGAGAAATACGGTGCCTACTGGGCTGCCTACGACGTGCCCCGGCATTTGTGGCACTTTACTCCGGCAACTATGCAGGCGCTTGGAGCACGGCATGGATTCATTCTGTCTGCCCGTTACCCCATGCCATTTGATGCCTTTTACGTCTCTATGCTGAGCGAAAAATACAAAGGCAGTCGTTTCCCGTTAGCAAAAGGGATTGTGACAGGCATATCTGCCTGGATAAGTACCTGGAGCCGTAAAGACAGAAGCAGTTCCATGATCTATGTATTCAGAAAAAAACAGGGATGAGCAGAAAACGCGGAAATAATTCGGTCACCTATTTTGACATGCAATTCATCACCTCCACGATCAGTACCATGCTGGTGCTGCTGTTGCTGGGGCTGGTGGTTTTTTTCGTTCTGGCAGCCAACAACCTTTCTGTGTATGTAAAGGAGAACATCAGCTTCTCTGTTTTGTTAAGTGATGATATGAAAGAAGCGGATATCCTGAAACTACAACGTACCTTCAATCAGGAACCGTTTGTGAAATCTACCGAATATATATCGAAAGAGCAGGCACTGGCCGAACTTTCCGAGTCTATGGGTACAGATCCACAGGAATTTCTGGGGTACAATCCTTTTACCGCTTCGATCGAGATACGCCTGCATTCTGTCTATGCCAACTCGGATAGTATAGCCAGAATAGAAGAGCAGATACGGCGCAACACAGACATTCAGGACGTGCTCTATCGTAAAGAACTGATCGATGCCGTCAATGAGAACATTCGCAAGATCAGTCTGGGGTTGCTGGGAATGGCTGTGATACTCACCTTCATCTCCTTTGCGCTGATCAACAATACTATACGTCTGACCATCTACTCCAAGCGTTTCCTGATACATACCATGAAACTGGTGGGAGCAAGTTGGGGATTTATCCGAAGGCCTTTCCTTGTCCGAAATTTCTGGATAGGAGTGTTGTCTGCCTTACTGGCGGATGCCATCCTGATGGTGAGTGCCTATTACCTGGTCTCGTATGAACCGGAGCTGATCCGGGTAGTTACTCCCGATATCATGCTGATGGTGGCAGGGGCGGTGTTGGTCTTCGGAATATTGATCACCTGGATCTGTGCGCTGATATCGATCAATAAATACCTGCGTATGAAAGCAAGTACATTGTATTATATATAAGAATAGTATAACGGTCTTAACCAAAAAACAGAAAAGAATGACTGATAAACAGAAATTTGCTTTTGATAAAATAAACTTTATCCTGCTTGCTGCCGGTATGGTGGTAGTGATCGTCGGTTTCCTATTGATGACAGGCCCTGTATCTACGGAGACCACTTTTGAGCCGGATATTTTCAGTGTGCGTCGGATCAGAGTAGCTCCCGCAGTGTGTCTGTTCGGGTTTCTTTTTATGATCTATGGCATTATGCGTAAACCTAAAACAAAAACTCTGGAGGAAGAAACGAAATGAATTGGTTAGAAGCATTGATCCTGGGACTGATCCAGGGACTGACAGAATACCTGCCAGTAAGTAGTAGTGGCCACCTGGCTATCGGATCGGCTCTTTTCGGGCTGGATATGTCGGGCGAACAGTACCTGACTTTTGCCGTTGCCGTACATGCGGCCACTGTACTGAGTACCGTAGTGATCCTGTGGAAAGAGATCGAATGGATCGTGAAGGGAGTATTTAAATTCCAGTGGAATGATGAGATGCGTTATGCAGTGAATATCCTGGTATCTATGATACCGGTCGCTGTGGTGGGATTTGCATTTAAGGATCAGCTGGAGGCCATTTTTGAGGTAGGTGGCCTGATGCTGGTAGGAGGAATGTTGCTGGTGACAGCCGCGTTGCTTACGTTCTCCTATTATGCCAAACCCCGTCAGAAAGACAAGATCTCCATGAAAGATGCCTTTATCATCGGAGTTTCGCAGGCCCTTGCCGTATTGCCGGGTCTTTCCCGTTCGGGTACCACCATTGCCACCGGTTTGTTGCTGGGTAATAAGAAAGGAGCCATTGCTCAGTTCTCTTTTCTGATGGTATTGATCCCTATTGCCGGAGAGGCATTTCTGGATCTGCTGAAAGGGAACTTTAGTCCCGCGGCTTCGGGTATACCTAGCCTTTCACTGATCGTTGGATTTATAGCTGCTTTCATCTCAGGCTGCTTTGCCTGTCGTTGGATGATCAACATTGTTAAGAAGGGAAAACTTGTGTATTTTGCTATTTATTGTGCTGTAGCAGGTGTGGCTACTATGGTACTTTCATATTTATAAGACAAAACTTGAAGAATTTCAAAGAAGGAGAGATCCTCTGTTTCAATAAACCGTTGCGCTGGACCTCGTTCCACCTGGTTTCACGCATCCGGTTGCAGCTGTGCCGCAAGATGGGCATAAAAAAACTAAAGGTGGGACATGCGGGTACGTTGGATCCTCTGGCCACGGGTGTGATGATCATCTGTACCGGCAGAGCCACCAAACGTATCGAAGAGTTTCAGTACCAGACCAAGGAGTACATCGCTACCATCCGGCTGGGTGCTACCACTCCTTCGTACGACCTCGAAAAAGAGATCGATGCCACCTATCCTACGGAGCATATTACCCGGGAGAAAGTGGAGGAGGTACTCACCCGCTTTGTCGGAGAGATCCAACAGATACCGCCGGCATTCTCTG
>DALZBD010000399.1:0-4117 GCA_031977515.1 Bacteroides sp.
AACAGATATCCTTCCTCTACGCGACAGACTGCTGCGTCACGCTCACAGGCTGACGGGAAACACTCCCGACGCGGAAGACGTCGTACAAGAGGTAATGCTGAAGCTATGGAACATACGTCAGGAACTGGCCGTATACCGTAGCATAGAAGCACTGGCCCTGACAATGACCCGGAATCTGTCTATTGATTTGTTGAGAAGCCGCAAAGAAGATCATCTCCCGCTGGATCAGGTAGCCGCTGCCAGCCCCACAGTGGACCCGCAACGCGAACTGGAACGGAAAGATGAATTTCGCATGATCTCGGAGATCATCGCCTCGCTGCCCACGTTGCAACAAGCTATTATCCGGATGAAGGATATGGAGGGGTACGAAACGGAAGAGATTGCCGCCATCACGGGATGCCAGTCGGAAGCCATCCGGAGCAACTTGTCGAGAGCACGAAAAAAGGTGAGAGAGGCGTATTTGAAAATGAAACTTACACATCAAACTAATATATGATGGAAAGCAAGGATACATTGGAGAGGTTGCTGGATCGCTATTTTGAAGGACTGACTTCAGGTGAAGAGGAAAAAGAGATACGTCTCCTTTTCCGGCAGGGAGAGGTACCGGAACATCTGGAGGTATACCGTTCGTTGTTTGCCTATCTGGAAGAGAAGAGTGAGACAGCCGGACAGCAAACTTCTACAGGAAATAAAAAGGAACTTCCCCGGCGCAGGACGTTCCGGTTGCATGCGGCAGCGAGCATTGCCGCGGGATTGCTGTTGCTCCTGGGTGTGGCCGGACTCTGGAATACCCTCCGCCCTGTCTCTGACAATTATGTATGGATAGATGGCAAGCGATACACAGACCAGATGCTGGTGCAGCAACAGGCACGGGCTGCTTTCGAGGCGGTGAGCTTCAGCCAGGAGGATATATTATTCACCCTTTTTGAGGAATGACGACATGAAACAACAAACAGATATGAAGAGAACAAGGAATATTCCGACACGCGGACTGCTCCTCGTGATCCTGCTGATAGCCACGCTGGGCGTGCAGGCACAGGAAGGGCTGGAAATTGCTTCTGTCTTCCGGAAATACGGAAAGCACAAAGGAGTCACGATGGTAGAACTATCCAACGAACTGGTGGATATGTACGAGATGGAACTTTACAAGAGTATCTCTTTCAAAGACGCTTCGGATGCGCTTCCGTATATACAGCAATGTCTGGAAGCAGACAAGCAACAGGCACGAAAAGTAAAAGAGGTGATTGCCGGAGGAGAGATACAATCGGGTTATTACCAGCTACCCCAACTCAAAAGTGAAGTAAATCGCTTTATCCTCTACCGCACGGGAAAGAAAAATTCGGCTACGCTGATCTATATCGAAGGAAAACTCGAAGCGGATGACCTGGTGACGCTGCTGTTCCTGAAAAAAGACTGATTCAATTCATTATTAACTATACAAAACATTATGAAACGTACTATTCTTTTGTTACTGATGACTGCCCCACTCTGGGCCATGGCTACGGAGCCGCTTCCACAAGATACTACAGTGTTTGTCAACGGACGCAAACTGGAGATCCGTGAAGGCAATGGAAAGATCAATGTGCGGATGTACGAGACCAACCAGCAGGGAGAGACCGTAGAGAATGAGAAGATATTCGAAGGGATCTATCTTGATGGACAGAGTTCGGAACAGCGGATCTCGGTATCTATCCCTTTTACCAAAAAGAAAAAGAATTATCATCCCTGTTTCGATCCGCATGCGTCAGGGTTCTATATGGGATATGCCAAACTGCCCGACGGCCTGAAGCTCAGCAATGCCAACGGTGTGGATCTGGTATCGTCCAAATCCTGGGAATGGGGGTTCACTCTTTTTGAAGGGGCATTGACTCTCTCCCGCAACAACCAATGGGGACTGACCTCCAGTCTGGGGTGGGGATATACCTCTTATCGACTGGATGGGAATGTTGCTTTCCGGAAGGAAGGAACATCTACAGGTCTGTATACAGCTCCGGGAGAGGCACCCTATACCAAAAGCCGCCTGCGCTACTTCCATTTCCGTATCCCTATTGCTATCGAATGGCAACAACGGATCAGCCACAAAGGGCCTCTGTTTGCCTCCTTCGGTCCGGAGATTGAGATACGTCACGGGATCAAGTCTATCGCCAAAACCGACGGAAAGTCGAGAACCGTAGGCAAGCAATTGAACGTACATCCAGTGGGGATCAACCTGCTGGCACAGGTAGGGTTCGGCGACTGGGGAGCTTACCTGCGTTATTCGACATACGGATTGTTTGAGAATAACAAAGGGCCGGAGGTGAATCCGATCTCGTTTGGGTTGCAGTGGTACTGGTAGTGTTCATTTCTTTGTACCGACAAAGAAACGAACCAAAGAAAACGGCGCCCAGGCCTCTGCGCTACTCCGTTTGATCTCCGATGCCCCGCAAAAGAACTCGCTTCGCTCAGACAGCTTTTGCTCCCGGACACCGGAGATCTGCACTTCGCTTTACGCTGCGAGACCAAAGGCGACCCTACGCCTGTCCCAGGCGTGTTGCGGATGGAAGCGGATTCGCTGGATGATTACATACACCTGATGTTTCATTTATAATGTTGCATCACAAATAAATACATAGCAAAACGTCCGGGATTTTGTAAAACCCGGATGTTTTGCTATTTTTGTCTGATAACGATCTGAATTTTGACGTCTCTTTATTCAGGCGTACATATAAAGACGCAAATATGCGTCTCTACACCCAGATTGTTTATTTTCTCTTTAACGCGATGTACTTGTAGAGACGCAATACTTTGCGTCTCAGAAATAAAAAGAAGACAAAAAAAAGAGAAAATCCGATCAGTTACTGAAACCAATGATGAAAACAGAATGATGACAAAAGAAGAATTGATGCGGAAAGCGATTGAACTTTCCAAAGAGAATGTAGCGAATGGAGGTGGTCCGTTCGGAGCGGTGATAGCCAAAGACGGTGAGATTGTTGCAACGGGAGTGAACCGGGTGACGGATTCGTGCGATCCTACCGCACATGCGGAAGTAAGTGCCATCCGGGCGGCAACAGCCAAACTAAAGGATTTTAATCTGAGCGGATACGAGATCTATACTTCCTGCGAACCCTGTCCGATGTGTCTGGGTGCGATCTATTGGGCCAGACTGGATAAGATGTACTATGGAAACAACAAAACGGATGCCAAAGAGATCGGCTTCGACGATTCTTTCATCTACGACGAATTGGAGCTAAAACCGGAAGATCGCAAACTTCCTTCTGAGATCCTGTTGCACGATGAAGCGATCAAGGCTTTTGAGGCATGGACGGAAAAAGAGGATAAGATAGAATATTGATTCATTTGTATATACAACAGAGCGGGGGTAATAAGTCTATCATCCCCGCTCTGTCATTTACTATCCTATCGGAAAATCTCAGTAAAACATACGGAGGGCATCTACCTGCACAACATAGAAAAACTCCGGTTGCCTCTGTCAGCGTATGGTATAGCCACCATCTACCACCAATGCATGACCGGTCACATAGCTGGCAGCCGAACTGGCCAGCCACAATACGGCATCCGCGATCTCTTCCGGCCTGCCCAGACGCTCCATAGGAGCTGCTTTTACATACGCTTCGAGAATTTCTTTGTTGTCACTGGCCAGGAACTGAACCATGGGTGTATCTATGCTCCCGGGACATACTGCATTGATACGTATGCCTCTCGTTGCATAGTCCAATGCGGCTGAGCGGGTCAGCCCTACTACCGCATGCTTGGAAGCAATGTAAGCAACCTGACTGGGGGCACCTACAATACCTCCCAGGGAAGAACTGTTGATGATAGCACCGCTCCCCTGATTCAGCATTTCTTTGAGTTCGTATTTCATACATTTCCATACCCCATCTGTATTCACAGAAAATACGCGATCCCATTCCTCTCCCGATAAGGCATCTGTATCTGCATACGAACTGATCACCCCGGCATTGTTGAAGGCTATATCCAAACGTCCAAAAGCAGTAACAGCCTCTGTCACCATGTTGCGTATCTCGTCATCCTGGGTCACATCACATACTATGGGTAAGATGTTGTATCCTGCTGCTATCAGTGGGTCTGCAGCTCTCCGAAGCAACTCTTCCCGATT
>DALZBD010000400.1:0-4116 GCA_031977515.1 Bacteroides sp.
GGTACAGGGCAGGTAGGTCACGTTGCTCCAGTGTCCGTCCTCCTCCAGGGATCCGGCACGTCCGCACATCACGTTGCTGTCTATGTAGACCGGATAGATCGGGTCGGTGACGCCTATGCTGTTGTCGTGGCGCAGGATGTCTCCGATGTTTCCCGTATCGCTCTTGGCACCGTCGCTCACAAATACCTCGGTATGTCCCAACTGGATGCCCCGGGGAGCGTAATCGTTTTTGATGATCGCTTCGATCAGAAAATCATATCCCTGCTCGGGTCCGTATCCGCGGAACGTCTCTTTGTGTGTCATCTCGTCCACTGCCTTGTGCATGGCTTCGATGGATGCCTGCGGCAGTGGCTGGGTTACATCACCGATACCCAGACGGATGACCTCTTGTTTAGGGTGTGTTATCCTGAATGTGTTTATTTTTTTTGCTATATCCGAGAACAGGTAACTGCCCGGAAGTTTCAGAAAATGTTCGTTTACTAATGCCATACTTGTTTATTGTTTTAAGTTTGTTGTATACTTGTCTTACGGTTGTTTCATTTCTTTTCTTTCTATTCTTCCAGTCCGATCTCTCCGTCAAACACCCGGGTAGCAGGCCCCGTCATGAATACATGTCCGGTATGTTCATCCCATTCGATGGTGAGTGTACCGCCATCCATGACAATCTCTGTCTTTCTTCCGGCTCTTCCGGTGATGACTGCTGCTACAGCGGTGGCACAGGCTCCGGTGCCGCAGGCTTGTGTGATACCGGAACCCCGCTCCCATACCCGCATACGGATGCGTCCGTCTTCGAGTACCTGCGCAAATTCCACATTGATGCGGTCGGGAAAGAGCGGATGGGTTTCCAGTTTCGGTCCTATGACCGGAAGATCAATTCTCTCTAACGTTTCTGTAAATATCACCAGGTGGGGGTTACCCATCGATACGGTGGTTGCAATAAAAGTTTCATTGTCTGCTTCGATAGGCTGGGCAATCATGTCCCGTTTGCCGGTTCCTGTAAGATCTACAGGCAGGCTCGAAGGTTTGCCCATATATACGGTCACGCTGGTTACTTCTTCCTCTTTTACCTGAAGTTTCAGGATCTTGATTCCGGAAAGAGTTTCCAGTGCGATCTCTGTTTTTTCGGTAAGTCCGTATTCATAGAGGTATTTGCCTACACAGCGGCTGGCGTTGCCGCACATCCTGGCTTCCGAACCATCCGCATTGAAAATACGCATACTGAAATCTGCTGCATCGGAGTCACCGACCAGTACCAGCCCGTCGCTACCTATTCCGGTATGCGGAGCACTCCACCGGATGGCTGTCTCTCCAGGCTCAGGGATCGGATATTTCCGGGAGTCCACGTAGATATAATCGTTTCCGGCACCGTGCATTTTGGTAAACTTGATAACTCTTGTCATTTTGTTTGTTGAAGATCGATTGTTGTATCGTTTTGTTTTATAACAATGCAAATATACGACATTTTGTTTTAAAAGCCATTTGTTTGGCATCGTTTTATTGGATTAAAATCAATTGTGCCTATAATTGTCCCGAATTTACCGATGTTAACTAACAAAGTGTAATAATTACTATGTATATTTTAATAAATTGTAAGAAGCCAATCCTATCAGGTTCTTAATCAGGAACTGAGAACCTGACTAATTTGTCTGAAAAAGTAAGAATTATAAGATAAAAGAAGGAATTTGAAAGAATAATATAACAAAAAGATTGAAAATATGGAATGAGATGTCTTTTTGATCAGCTTCAATAGCTGTTATGTATACAGGAGAAGGTTCAGACTACCCTGACAGACTTTATTTCTTATAGATACCATTTGCCATCTATGCATTTACATCTGGCAACAAAACCACTACCAGCCCTGGGGTACCAGATATTTTCCGGATAGAGTATCCCTTCTGTTTGGTTTTTATTATATTCAATTAGGGTTATGAACAGGTGTCTTCTGTGCGGGCCATGCCTGAACCATGTATGACTATAAAGAGTAGGAACGGGTATAGATAGTGTTTGATCATAGAGAATTTGCGGATAAAGCTACTTTTGAGATTTACTCCTCTCTAACTCTTATAACTCTGCCGCTATTTTACTATTTCCTGCAACAAGACCGGCTTGTCAGTAGTGATAAAGTCTGCTCTCTGGTCGATGAGCCACTGCATATCATCTTCTTTATTCACTGTCCATGCATTGACTTTCATGCCCAGGTCGTGGCACTGTTGTATCCACTCCGGGTGTTTCTTAAAGACGCTGTAGTGATAATCGGGGCCGGCACATCCCATCTCTTTCAGTTCCTGCGGAGAGAGTTTTCCATCGAGGTTGTATACGGGAGTTCCGGCAGGTGCTAGCCGGATAAATTCTTTGGTGGCATGCAGAGAAAATGTGATATATTCCATCCGGTCTTCCAGTCCCATTTCTTTGACCATAGCTACGATCTTTTCAATGGCCTGGGTCTCCCGTTTGTCAGAGCTGTGTTTTTTCAGTTCCAGGATCAGGCGGATATTCAAGTCCCGGGCACGTGTTAGGTATTCTTTGAGCGTAGGAAGTGATTCTCCGTTGGATAGTTTCAACTTCGTCAGTTTGGTAGAAGAAGTTCTTTCCATGCCACGACCTTTGTAAGAAGCATCATGGTTCACAACCAGTTGATTGTCTTTGGCCAGCCATACGTCAAATTCTGCTCCGTAGCAACCCACTGAATCGGCTTTTACCAGGGAGGCAATGCTGTTCTGAGCCGAACCTGCCGTATCCCAGAAACCACGGTGTGCAATGACTTTTGTCTGAGCCTGTGAGGCAAGAGTAAAGAGGAGAGAAAGAACAAACAAGGCTGGTTTTTTCATGATCGTTTTTCGTGATAAATGGTTTCACAAAGATAATAATTCAAAGGCTCTTTGTCAATAGTTTCCCCGGTTTATTTTCGGAAAAAGAGAAGTTTACCATGGAAATTTTTCATTGGTATTTCTATGGATTTATTTGCTGTATTACCCCATAAAAGGTTTTTTAAGTCAAACTTTTATAGGATAATACACTTTCTCAAACTACCTGAAGTTGTAGCCAACCCGAGGCTGGTGAAATAAACCTTTCAAAACCAGCGGTTCCGTTGCATGTATCGCCAGGTGGCATAGCCCGTCAGTCCCAGTATGAGCCAACCGATCAGGTGGCCGTATTTCCAGCTTAGCAGCGGCATTCCCGGAAAATTCATTCCCCATACACCTACCAGGAAGGTGATCGGAATAAACAGGGTAGACACAATGGTAAGCCTTTTTACGATGGTATTTGTGCGCAGGTCATTGTTGGACACATACAGGTCGCGCATGGACGCCAGCAGTTCTTTGCTGTTTTCGGCTGTCAGTATCACAAAGTCAAGTTCATTGTACAACTCATTGTATACGGGCAACAGGTTGTGTTGCGTCTCTATCAGGCTGCTTTGCCAGAGTTTGGAAAACTCGTTCCGCAACGGTTTACTGCTTTTTTGCAGGATCAGATTGGCGTGGCGGCATTCCTGTATCTTGCTTCCGATGTCTATTTTGTTGTCGTGCGCACTCAGCATCACATCGTCCAGTTTTTCCAGGATCCCTTCTACCTGATAGGCAGTGGCTATCATCACCGAGAAGATAGAATTGAGGATAAATGCTACCAGCATACCGCTGCTTTCTTCCCGGATATTCAGGGTGTTTTCTTTCAGACTTTTTCCTACCTGATCGTATAGATTGTTTTTGCGTTCTTTGAACGTAAAGACCAGGTTGTCCCGTGCCAGAATACAAATATGCTCCGAGTTGATCTTTTGCAGATTTTCGAAATAGCAGGATTGCATCACCAGAATCAGGCGATTGTCAAATATATCAATTTTGGCTGCGTGGCAGGGGGTGAGGATGGCTTTCTGATCCATCGGATGGATGTCAAACTCTACAGTGAGGCGTGTGATCGTCGCTGCATCCGACAGGCCGCGTATACGAAACCAGTTGATGCAATCCTTTTTGACAAGAGAACGGAAGGAGGGAAGATCGGCAGGCAGATCCTGCTGACTGAGTTCTTCTTTGTTGTACTGGATCAGAGTAATGTGGGTAGGCTGTTTGTATTTTCCTGTATAGGAGTAGCTGTCCGAGAAAAAATGGCTTTCGGCAGTAT
>DALZBD010000401.1:0-4100 GCA_031977515.1 Bacteroides sp.
AGTAAGAAGAATCTTTTAAAAGAACATTGAAAAATAAAGACACAGTAAACTTCTTTAATTTTTGAGAATCAAAAAAATGGCCGGTTGTTCAATACATATGAATTTGATACGCTTTCTAATTTGACTGAAATGTCGCAACACAAAACTAAAAACCTCTTGTTTTTAAGATAATTAGAATAAAAGCCCTCATAAATACATGGGATTGGAAACATAACATAGTGCGTTTCTACTAAAACGCTACTGCAAGAGTGAGGACACTCACTCTTATTCCCTTTACTCCTTCAAAAGCCACGGCACAGGAAGCCAGGGTAGCACCAGTGGTCAGGACATCGTCTATCAGCAAAATGTGTTTACCCTCCGCCAGGCCACTATGCATGAGAAAACTATCCTGTACATTCTCCCACCTGTGTTCGGCATCCAGACGGGTCTGGGTAGAGGTATGGCGCACACGCCGCACCAGATCTGTCACCACCGGAAGCCCGGTGACCGCAGAGACTCCACGGGCAATGCATTCACTCTGGTTGTAACCACGCTGCCAATACCGGTGTTTGTGCAGAGGTACAGGGACCAGCACATCAATTCCATCGAAAAATCCCTGACTCCGGAATGCCACAGCCATGCAACGTCCCAGTTCCTCTCCCACTTCCCAATTGCCTTTGTATTTCAGATGGAAGACCAGCTGGCGATAGTCACTCTCTTTCTGATAGCCCAGCCAGGCATCGGCACGTAAAAGCGGAACTCTTCCTTGTAGAAAAGATTCGATCCGATCGGAAAGATCATAAAAAGCAGGAACAGCAGGCAGGCCGATGTGGCAAGAGACACACATCCAACGCTCGCCTTCGACCAGAAGCTGCCCACATACCAGACAGCAGGGTGGGAAAAACAGGGAAAGAAAAGAATCCATCCAGAGACGTAACATAATATATATTTACGATTTACGGATTTACAATTTACGATTGAAATAAGATCAGATATGCTACCTGTTCTATTCAAAACCGTCATTCACTTCAACCGCGGAGGTAATTTCCCGGAAACCAGTTTCAGCAGATCCGGGTGTATCTTTGCATTGGTGGCCAGAATATGCCCTCCATAGACCGTATCTTCATCACCCCAAAGGTTGGTGACCTTTCCTCCGGCACAACGCACGATCAACGTTCCCGCCGCATGATCCCAGGGCTTGACAAAAGCCTCCATCCATCCGTCGCACCTTCCGGCCGCTACTTCACACAAGGCCATGGCAGCCGAACCGTTCATCCGGATGCCGCCAGCTACTCCGTACAACTTATCTATCAGATACAAAGCCGTGGGTTTGTAAGCCTCATGGTCATAAGGCAGTTCTACGATCAGGAAAGAATCCTCCAGCGAAAAGACATCCGAAACACAGAGCTGTTCACCATTCAGAAAAGCAACTCCACCGCTCCATGCATAGAAACACTCGTCGCGCGTCACTTCATATACCACCCCCAACAGAATCTCTTTTCCCCGGCAAAGAGCAATGCTTATGCAAAAAGGAGAGTAGCGATGCACAAAATTGGTAGTACCATCCAACGGATCAATGATCCACAACAATTCTTCACCCTCATAGACAGCCGATCCCTCTTCCGTGATGAAGCCGGCTTCCGGCAGCAATCCGGCAAGTTCGGTCACCAACATCTCTTCCGACCGACGATCTACATAGGAAACATAATCGTGCGCTCCCTTGGTCTCAATCTGCTCTTTACGAAAATACAATTGTTCGCGTCGCAAAAACACCCCTGCCTCTTTGGCTATCCGGCAGACCTCTGTTGTCCATTGGGGCAGATCATTTATTATTTCCCGCATGTCTCTCTGTATGATTAAAGAAACAAAGATAAGGATTTGTAACATTATTCCATCTTTTCTTTCCTACTTTGACTATGTCAATAAAAAGATACTTTATAAGATTTGGAATTCTTAGATATTTTTTTGAACCTTGTAAGATATTAAATAATAATTACGATCAGAGATTATATTACTGACCCGGCAAAACCGGGATAGGGCTTTTTATTTGCCCGATACAATTGATAAACACACATTGTAAAATGAAACGTATCCATCTATTATTTTTGGTACTGTTATCCTTGTCTCCTATATCCGCAACCACAGAAACCGATTCCTTATTAAATCTGTTGGATAAAGTGATCAAAGAACGTTTTGTATATCATACAGATAGACAACACCGAATAGACAGCCTGAAAAAAGAATTGTCTCACACGACAAACGATTCTTCCCACTATGCTATTTACCGCAGTCTGTACGAAGCCTATCGTCCTTTCAGGATGGACTCTGCACTCTGGGTAGCCAACCAGCGGCTGGAAATTGCGCGCAAGATCAACAATCCCTATTATATCAACTCTTCCCGTATGAACATGGCCGAAATTCTCGGAGGAGCGGGAATGTACAAAGAATCACTGGAAATATTAGATAGCCTTGACCTCCGTTATATCGACAGTAGCCGCAAGCCCTATTACTTTCATATTTATCACTCTCTGTATACACTGATGGCCGACAATGCATTTTCCCCCAATACGCGAAACAATTACCGACAGCTGATCCATGCTTATAAAGATTCTCTTCTTTCGGTCCAACCTATAGGTTCGCTCAATTATCGCATGATGGTAGCAGGAAAAGAATTATTCAATGGAAATTACCGGGAAGCTCTTCCGCTGATGCAGGAGTGTTACAACGAATATCTGGCAAAAGGGATCAACATAGCTTCGCCTGCATACGGTCTGGCAGAGATCTACGCCAATCTGGGCAACAGAGAGCAAGAAAAGAAATACCTCACACAGTCTTCCCTGGCCGATCTGCGCAGTGGAGTAAAAGAGTATATGTCACTCTGGAAACTGGCACAACTGCTGTTTGAAGAGGGAGATATAGAACGCGCCTATGCCTATATGAAATGCTCCATAGAAGATGCCATTTTCTGCAATGCCCGTTACCGCGCCATGCAAATAGCCGAAATGTTACCTATTGTCAACTCCGCTTATGAACTTAAACTAAAACGGGAAAATACACGTATCCGTATCTCTCTGATCCTGATTTCCGCCCTTTCTTTCATACTGATCCTGTCTGTATGCCTGATACGTATTCAGGTGAATAAACTCTCCTATGCACGAAAATCCATGAAAGAACTCAATGAAGAATTGAAAATGACCAATAAGGAACTCCATGAGATGAATACCCGGCTCAGAGAATCCAACCAGGTAAAAGAGGAATACATCGGATATGTATTCAATATGTGTTCTTCTTACATCAACAAACTGGAAGATTTCCGGAAAAGCCTCCATCGCAAATTAAAGACCGGACAAATGGAAGACATCTTCCGCCTTACGAAGTCCTCCTCGCTCGTAGCCGATGAACTGAAAGAATTGTTCCGCAGTTTCGATGCCATTTTTCTGACCCTTTATCCGCATTTCGTAGAAGAATTCAACGCACTGTTAAAGGAAGATCAAGTTATCCTTCCCAAAGAAAACGAATTGCTAACTCCCGAACTGCGTATTTATGCGCTGGTCAGACTGGGCATTCAGGACAGTACAAAGATCGCCGGATTTCTGCACTATTCACCGCAAACGGTATACAACTACCGCATGAAAGTGAGAAATAAATTGAAGATCAGCCGGAAAGAATTTGCGGATGCGATTCAGCGTATTGGACTTTGATCACAAAAGAAGAAACTTACTCTCACAGGAAACTTTTTTAATGTTTTACCAATGGTATGAGGGAGCTACACATTGGACCTCAGGAACTCTTCATAAAGACAAGACAGAATTCTGGTATGTAGGTCACCTTGCATAGGAAACTGAAAGGAAATATCCCACCGCATTTTACGCTACAGATGGCTATGAATTCCATATACCTGAAAGAAGGGGCCAGACCACCTCAAGGAGATGATGAACATGGTCTGATCTTTACAGATAAATAGTATCAGATCAGCGATTGGATGGGCGCTTACGAGACAGGACATACTTCTGTAGATCAACGCGTCGTCCTGAAAGCCGCTCTGAAATTCAGAATAAACGCAACCGGCAGAGAAGTTACTATCGTAAAAACGTATCGTTCTACATTTGTGAAGAATCAGA
>DALZBD010000402.1:0-4089 GCA_031977515.1 Bacteroides sp.
GGCAAAGAAATATGACCTGATCGACTTCGAACTCGGAGTGAAGATCACAGGAGCCGGATTTCCGGTATACAAAGGAAAAGGAGCACGCCTGCAACGCGCATTGATCAACTTCTTCCTCGACGAAGCACGGGAAGCCGGTTATTTGGAAATAGAACCCCCTTACGTAGTCAATGCTGCTTCCGGATACGGGACTGGTAATCTGCCCGATAAAGAGGGACAGATGTACCACGCCACGGAAGACGATCTGTACCTGATCCCGACCGCGGAAGTTCCCGTAACCAATATATACCGCGATGTGATCCTGGACGAGAAAGAACTTCCGATTAAAAACAGCGCCTATTCCGCATGTTTCCGCCGCGAAGCAGGATCTTATGGCAAAGACGTACGCGGACTCAACCGTCTGCACCAGTTCAATAAAGTGGAGATCGTACGCATTGACACACCCGCACATTCTTACGAATCCCTCAAAGAGATGATCGCCCACGTGGAGGGACTGATACAGAAACTCGAACTTCCCTACCGCATCCTGCGACTGTGCGGAGGAGACATGAGCTTCACCGCTGCCATTACTTTCGATTTCGAGGTCTACTCAGCGGCTCAACAACGGTGGCTGGAAGTCAGTTCCGTATCTAATTTCGAATCTTATCAGGCCAATCGCCTGAAATGTCGCTACCGCAATGCAGACAAGAAGACAGAACTGTGTCATACCCTTAATGGCTCTGCACTGGCTCTTCCGCGCATCGTAGCTTCCCTGCTGGAAAACAACCAGACACCGGAAGGAATCCGCATACCAAAGGCACTTGTACCCTACTGCGGCTTCGAACTGATTGATTAAGTGAACGTTTCCCCTTTTTTACAATATACAGAAAGCTACCTCAAATGGGTGGCTTTTATTTTGTAGTTTCTAAATTAGGCCGTATCTTTGCAAAAAATATCATTCTGATAGCAGTTACGTAATAAATCCAACAAAACTAATAGGTAATGAATAAAATCATTAACAAAGAACAATTTTCTGAGAAGGTTTTTAAATTAGAGATAGAAGCACCATTGATCGCCAGATCGCGCAAAGCCGGACACTTTGTGATTGTGCGTGTCGGAGAAAAAGGGGAACGTATGCCGCTGACCATTGCGGGAGCAGATACTCAGAAAGGAACCATCACCCTGGTGGTACAGGAAGTGGGTCTTTCTTCTGCCCGGTTGGCCGAGCTGAAAGTTGGAGATTACATCACCGATGTGGTAGGACCACTCGGTAAAGCTACACATATAGAAAATTTCGGTACGGTAATCTGTGCCGGAGGTGGAGTCGGCGTCGCTCCGATGCTACCCATCGTACAGGCACTCAAAGCTGCCGGAAACAGAGTGATCACCGTGCTTGCCGGACGCTCCAAAGAGCTGATCATCCTCGAAAAAGAAATGCAGGAAAGCTCGGACGAAGTGATCGTCATGACAGACGACGGCTCGTACGGCAGAAAAGGGCTGGTGACCGAAGGAATTGAAGAGGTGATCAAGCGGGAGAAAGTAGACAAATGCTTCGCTATCGGCCCGGCCATCATGATGAAGTTTGTATGTCTGCTGACTAAAAAATACGAAATACCCACCGACGTATCCCTGAATACCATCATGGTAGACGGTACGGGTATGTGTGGTGCCTGCCGCATCACCATCGGGGGGAAAACAAAATTTGTCTGCGTAGATGGTCCGGAGTTCGACGGACACCAGGTAGACTTCGATGAAATGCTCAAACGCATGGGTGCTTTCCGTGAGATCGAACAGGCGGAAGTAAATAAACTGCAGAACAAATGCGAGACAGGTTCCCCGGAATGTACTGCCAAAGGCAGAGACGCCGCATGGCGCGAGGAACTACGCAAAGCGATGAAGGCCAAAGAACGTTCTTCCATCCCCCGTTGTCACATGCCGGAGCTGGATGCGGAATATCGTTCGCACAGTCGTCGGGAAGAGGTAAATCAGGGACTCACTGCCGAACAGGCTGTAACAGAGGCTCAACGCTGTCTGGACTGTGCCAATCCGGGCTGTATGGATGGTTGCCCTGTAGGCATAGACATCCCACGCTTTATCAAGAACATCGAACGCGGTGAGTTCCTCGAAGCAGCAAAGACATTGAAAGAGACAAGTGCGCTTCCGGCCGTATGTGGCCGTGTATGTCCGCAGGAGAAACAATGCGAAGCGAGATGTATCCACCTGAAAATGAATAAAGAAGCCGTAGCTATTGGTAACCTCGAAAGATTCGCGGCAGACTACGAGCGGGAAAGTGGTCAGATCTCTGTTCCTGAGATCGCGGCAAAGAACAACATCAAAGTAGCCGTGATCGGATCGGGTCCCGCAGGGCTCTCCTTTGCCGGAGACATGGCCAAATACGGATACGATGTCACTGTATTCGAAGCGTTGCACGAGATCGGTGGTGTATTGAAATACGGTATACCGGAATTCCGTCTGCCCAACGAAATTGTAGATGTAGAGATCAACAACCTCTCTCAGATGGGCGTAGAGTTTATCAAAGACTGCATCGTAGGCAAAACCATCGGTGTGGAACAACTTGAAGAAGAAGGCTTCAAAGGCATTTTTGTAGCTTCCGGAGCAGGACTCCCCAATTTCATGAACATACCGGGAGAGAATCTGATCAACATTATGTCTTCCAACGAATACCTGACACGTGTCAACCTGATGGATGCGGCAGATCCGGATTCGGATACTCCGGTGACCTTCGGGAAAAACGTAGCCGTCATCGGTGGTGGAAACACTGCGATGGACTCTGTACGTACAGCCAGACGACTGGGTGCAGAGCGTTCTATGATCATCTACAGACGGTCGGAAGAGGAAATGCCAGCCCGCCTCGAAGAGGTAAAACATGCCAAAGAAGAGGGTGTGGAATTCCTTACCCTGCACAACCCCATAGAATATATCGGTGACGAACTGGGCCGCGTGAAGCAAGTAGTGCTTCAGAAAATGGAGCTGGGCGAGCCCGACGAATCGGGACGTCGCAGTCCTGTTGCCATTCCCGGAGCCACAGAGACCATCGATATCGACCTGGCTATTGTAAGTGTGGGAGTATCACCCAACCCGATCGTACCCAGCTCCATCGAAGGACTGGAGACCGGACGCAGAGGAACCATCACTGTAAATGATAATATGCAAACTTCTATCCCGACGATCTATGCCGGAGGAGATATCGTACGCGGTGGTGCTACTGTGATCCTCGCCATGGGCGACGGACGTCAGGCTGCCGCTGCTATGCATGCGCAATTGAACGGATAAAAGCTGCAGAGCAGCGACATATGACCAGCCCCGTGCGGAAACACGGGGCTACAATTATACAACCGCTATGCGGCTGGCAGGAACATGTAAACATCATGTTCCCAGTATAAACAGCTATTATGCAGCTGCCAGATGTAAACCTGACAAAACCGTTGTTGCAATAAGAAAAACGTTCAATCTCCCATGAAACAGCCCACGATCTCCATCATCATCCCTGTCTACAATGCAGAAAAGACATTGAAGCCAGCTCTGTATTCGGTGATGAATCAGACGTACACCCATCTGGAAATTATCTGCATCAATGATTACAGCACAGACAGGAGCCTGAAAATCCTGTGCGAACTCGCTGCTGAAGACGATCGCCTGATCATCATCAACAATCCGCAGAATATGGGAGTGGGACTGACGCGGAACGAGGGGCTGAAAAAAGCGACCGGAACATATATCGGCTTTCTGGACAGTGACGATACAATAGAACCTACCATGTATGAACTGTTGTGTAAAGAAGCAATCAGGGGAGACTTTGATATGGTCAAATGCGATACATTCCAGCATACAGGGAATAAAGTGACTCAGCCGGTATACGCACCAGAGACATTGGCAGGTAAGGATCTACTGAGAAACAAGATGTTAGCACTGGCGATCTATCAGTTCAAAGAAGATAACCTGCCAGCCGGACTCTGTATGGGACTTATCTGGAACAGGCTGTATAAAAGAGAATTTCTCGAACATCATAATATATCTTTTCTTTCGGATAGGGAATTTCCAGGTGAAGACTTTATATTGAATATCAAAGTATATCTGAGGACGCACCTT
>DALZBD010000403.1:0-4080 GCA_031977515.1 Bacteroides sp.
TGAAATACAGTGAAGACCCGTTGTTTCGTGAACTGCATCTGTCTCCCTGGGAAACAATCGTACATATCACAGATGATTTCCAACTGTGTAAGAAGCGCTTCGATGTTACAGAATTGCCTATGTGTGAGGAGCCTTTATCCACCGTTTCATCGGGCTTTGATGTCGTCTATTTTGATGCGTTCGCTCCGGAGAAACAACCGGAGATGTGGCAAAAGCAACTATTTGACAAATTATATGTTATTATAAATAAAGGAGGAGTACTCACTACCTACTGTGCCAAAGGCAGCATACGCCGTATGTTGCAAAGCTGTGGATTCCGGACAGAACGTCTGCCGGGCCCACCCAACGGCAAACGGGAAATACTGAGAGCCACCAAACCTTCTGCAACAACTGAATAAATGAAAAACCAGTACATGTATAGACTATACCCGGTGCTTCTCGTCTGCATCATCCTTTGCCTGACAGGATGTAGCTCCCGCAAGCATCCCGGCAACAACGACACCCCGGTGATTATGGTGACCATAGAACCCTTGAGGTATTTCACCGAGGCGATCGTAGGCGATAAATACAAAGTGGTGAGTATGGTGCCCAAAGGGGTTAGCCCCGAGACCTACGATCCCACTCCACAGCAAATGGTAGATCTGGGCAATAGCATTGCCTATTTCCGGATCGGGTACATCGGATTTGAGCAGACCTGGATGGATCGCATCACAGACAATGTGCCCCACCTGCAGATCTTCGATATGTCGGAAGGAGTAGAACTGATCTACGAGGCCGAGCAGGTACATGGCGACCATGTACACCTGGGTGGAGTAGAACCCCATATCTGGAATTCGGCGATCAATGCGCAGATCATTGCCAGCAATATTCTTCTGAGCCTTTCCGCTTTTGACAAAGACAACGAGGCATATTATATGTCCCGCTTCGACACATTGTGCCATTTCATCGACCGTACGGATTACATGATACGCGAATTACTGGAAAAAGAGGGAAGTGACAAAAACTTTATGATCTACCATCCGGCTCTTTCCTACTTTGCCCGTGACTACGGCCTGCACCAGATCAGCATTGAGGAGAATGGCAAAGAACCTTCTCCCGCCTATATGAAAGAGCTGATCGACCTGTGCAGAAAAGAAGAGGTACATACGATCTTTGTACAGCCCGAATTTGACAGCCGCAATGCCGAAGTGATCGCCCGTCAGACCGATACCCGGGTAGCACGGATCAATCCGCTTTCTTACGAATGGCAGGAGGAGATGTTGCGTGTGGCACGCGTGCTGGCACATCAGGAAGAATAATACGTCGTCACCATTTTCAAACACACATTCACCATGCACCCCATTATACAGATAAAAGAACTCTCCGCTGCGTACGACGGACGCACTGTATTGCATGATGTCGACCTCACCGTATACGAGCAGGATTTCCTGGGTATCATCGGCCCCAACGGAGGAGGAAAGACTACCCTGATCAAATGTATTCTCGGACTGATGGAGACCTCCGGAGGGAAGATCCGTTTTTTCAGAAATGGTGTAGAGACGGATCATCTGACCATGGGCTACCTGCCACAATATACAAAGATAGATCGCAAATTCCCCATCTCTGTAGAAGAGGTGGTACTCTCCGGCCTTAGTTCCCACAAATCCCTGACCGGACGCTTCAACAGCACCCATCTCGGGAAAGCACAGCAGGTCATAGAGCGTATGGGATTGGAAGGATTGGAAAAAAGACCGATTGGCAAACTCAGCGGAGGACAACTTCAACGCGCATTGCTGGGAAGAGCCATCATATCCGATCCGGCTGTAGTGATCCTCGACGAACCCAGTACATACATAGACAAACAATTCGAAGCACGCCTGTATGAGTTGCTGGCAGAGATCAATGAAGAAAGAGCCATTATTCTGGTGAGCCACGATATCGGCACCGTACTCCAGAATGTAAAATCCATTGCCTGTGTCAACGAAACACTGGATTACCATCCCGATACCGGCATTACAGGGGAATGGCTGGAAAAGAACTTCCATTGCCCGATCGAAGTACTGGGGCATGGAGCAGTGCCTCACCGGGTATTGTGTCAACACAAGTAGATTTACGATTGGACGATGTACAATTTACGATTGAAATTACATCTGAGTTGTCACAATCCAATGCATCTACAGATCTATAGGCTATAATTCTCAGCAACCAATATATTTGCATCAAAAGCAAAATTATTTTGTATAATACATACTGTCTGGGTAACAAAACCGGCATAGTAGAGTTATTTCCATCATCCAAATCAAATATAAGCGAACCTATTAAACATATTTTCGAAGAGGGAGAACTTGATGAAAAAGTGGCTGTTCGGAATTTCCGAACAACCACTCAAGCAACAATCGACAGATTCTCAATCGTAAATAATTTTGCCTTCCACTCCGCAAATACCCTAACGTATTTTAAATATTCTGGCTTCATTCTGATTTGTAGCGGTAATTCATTATCTTTGCGCCGTTTAAAGAGTTTGTATATAAACCCTCATTCTGAATGAAACAGTATAAGACCGTTAACAACCTGGTTGGTTGGCTGACTTTTCTGATTGCCGCAATCACCTACTGCCTCACCATCGAGCCGAGTGCAAGTTTCTGGGACTGCCCCGAATTTATTACCACAGGCTACAAACTCGAAGTTGGACACCCTCCCGGAGCACCTTTCTTCATGCTGATGGCTAATCTGTTTACTCAGTTTACAAGCGACCCGACGCAGGTTGCCAAGATGGTCAACTACATGAGCGCACTCATGAGCGCGGCATGTATACTCTTCCTTTTCTGGAGCATCACTCACCTCGTGAGAAGACTGATCATAAAAACCGATATACAGCAGATGACCACCGCACAACTGGTGACTATCATCGGAAGCGGTATGGTAGGAGCGCTTGCTTATACATTCAGTGATACATTCTGGTTCAGTGCTGTAGAAGGTGAGGTCTATGCATTCTCTTCTCTGTTTACCGCACTGGTATTCTGGCTGATCCTCAAATGGGAAGATGTGGCCGATGATCCTCACTCCGATCGCTGGCTGATCCTGATCGCCTACCTGACCGGACTCAGTATCGGTGTGCACCTGCTCAACCTGCTTTGCCTGCCTGCTATTGTATTGGTATATTACTTCCGCAAGAATCCCAATGCAAACCTCAAAGGTTCTATAGTAGCTCTTATAGGATCGGCCGTATTGGTTGCCGTTGTACTGTATGGTATCGTACCGGGGGTGATCAAAGTAGGAGGAGAATTTGAACTGTTCTTTGTAAATACGCTGGAAATGCCGTTCAATACAGGAGTATTTGTCTACATCCTGGTCATCTCACTGACTATTATATGGGGAGTGTATGAAAGCTACACAGAAAAAAGCACTACCCGCATGAATGTCTCCTTCCTCTTGACCGTGGCTCTCCTGGGTATACCTTTCTACGGACATGGAGTCACCAGTCTGATCATCGGTATTCTGGTGCTGGCTATACTGGCGGTATACCTCTTTGCCAAAAGCATCGACGCGAAGTATAAGATCGGTGCACGTACACTCAATACTTCCATGCTCTGTATCATGGTGATCATGATCGGATATTCCACATACGCGCTGATCGTTATACGTTCGACTGCCAATACTCCCATGGATCAGAACTCCCCGGAAGATATCTTTACCCTGGGAGACTATCTGGGACGCGAGCAATACGGAACCCGGCCACTGTTCTATGGACAGACCTTCTCTTCACGGGTGGAACTGGAGAAGAAAGGAAATTATTGCGAGCCCAAAACCAAAGGAGAGACTTTCAAGTACATCCCTAAAGAGAAAGAATTTCCCGGTGAAAAGGACAGTTATATCCAGATCCCCGGACGTTCGGAATATATCTATGCGCAGAATATGTTGTTGCCGCGTATGTACAGCAGCCTGCACACCACACAATATCAGAACTGGGTAGATATCAAAGGAAAGGATGTTCCCTACGATCAATGCGGAGAGATCATCCTCGTCAATGTTCCTACCCAGTGGGAAAATATCCAGTTCTTCTTCCGCTACCAGCTCAACTTCATGTACTGGCGGTATTTC
>DALZBD010000404.1:0-4048 GCA_031977515.1 Bacteroides sp.
TTCATGTGGTTGCAGTTCAGCGCCACCAGGTTGTCTTTTTCATTTCCTTCGGGAAACTCGATCGCCTTTTTGATCAGCACCTCCAGCGTACGGCCGTAATGGCGGTAACGGATCTTGGTACTGGGATAAGGGATCACCTCGGGCCGGGTCACCAGATTCTCCTTGCGGATGATCTCGTACGGATAGTCGATATCCAGTTTGAAGTTTCCCATAATGGCCAGATGGTCCCAGAGCTTATGTTTGAAGTCGGGCACATCTCTCAGGTGAGGGAACATATTGCCCATGATATTGATAATCGTATTGGCACACCGCTGCCGTTCGGCGCGGTCCTGCAGGGTGAGTGCATGGTTCACCATGTTTTGTATGCTGCGTCCGTACTCGGGAAGCGGCATCTTTTTTTGTTGGGTATTGTATTTCATTTCCATTGTATATTTTCTTTTTTGAAAGTTTACAGCAACTTCTTAGGCTGCGTGGCGATAAACTCTTTCAGATAGAAAGGTTCGAAGTAGGCCACATCCACAAACTGCCTGTCGAGAAATGCTTTCTCCGCAAGGGGTGCCATCATCGTTGCCAGCGGGTGAATGTCTTCCACGAAGCACGCGTTGGGGTGAGTGATCTTCTCCCGGCACTTGGCGGCACCGTTGCCGAAAAACCACACCGGGCGCTCTTCAAGCACATCGAGGAAAGAATTCTCATCGATGATCTCTGCCGTCACCTCTTTTTTCTCATTCAGTGCCCGGTCATATAGCGCGGTATATACCTCCATCCGGCGGGCATCTATCATCGGGCACAGCCAGGCATCTTCGGGAATTTCCCGGTAGAGCAGTACAGGCACGCACAGGACTTTCAGGGTAGGCACAGCGATCAGGGGCACATCCCGCCCGTAGGCAATTCCTTTGGCCAGGGAGACTCCGATGCGCAGTCCGGTATACGAGCCGGGACCGCAGCTCACCGCCACCGCATCCAGCGGCAGGCCGCTACTGTCTATAAACGAAAGCGCTTCATCGGCAAATACACCCAGGGAGACGGCGTGAGAGGGTCCTTCCCGGTCCTCCTTTGCAAATATATTGTGACTGTTTTCACTCACAGCCAGGGAGCAGACATGGGTAGATGTCTCTATATGGAGGATACACGACATAAGAGCCTGTTTAAATTTTCCACAACTATTTTATTCTTGATCTTTTCGTTCTTTACTTCTATCTTCTTTTTGCCCCATTTTTCTGTTTTTATGGCTCAAATAGCCCGCTATTATCGCCATAAAAACAGAAAAATGGAACTAAAAATAAGCCTGAATAAAGAAACGAGCAAAATTTAAACAGGCTCTTAATTTCTGATTAATTGATGCAAAAATACAGGATTATTTTCACATTACCGCTCCCCCCGTAAAAAGAATACACGAAGGGAGGTTCATTTTAACGTAAACAAACCTTTTCTTTACCCACTGGGAGAAGAAGGAGAAAACCTGCGGGCTACCTTGCCGATGGTGAGTCCCTGTACCACGATGGAAAAGACAACTACAAAATAGGTGACTGCCACGATGTAGTTGCGATGCGCCGTATCGCCGATAGAGAGTGCCAGAGCGATAGAGACTCCCCCCCGAAGGCCTCCCCAGACCAGTACCAGAAAGGTATAATGGGAAAACTTCTCCCCAAACGGGATCAGCAGCGTGGGCACTTTGATGGAGATATAACGGGCCAGCAACACCACCGGAATGGCAATAAATCCGATTAGCCAGTAATGGTTGAGATCGGGGATCAACAGGAATTCAAAGCCGATCAGCAGAAACAGGACCGCATTCAGTATCTCGTCGACCAGTTCCCAGAATGTCTTCATAAACGTCAGGTCTACATGCTTCTCCCGGGAATACCTGCGCCCGACATTGCCGATCACCAGACCGGCAAATACCATGGTGAGCGGGCCGGAGATCTCCATAAACTGAGACATCATAAATCCGCCCACTACCACAGAAAGAGTGATCAGCACCGTGAGTTTGTAGTCGTAGGCTGTCTTCATGGCATAGAAAGCCAGACCGCCCAATGCCAACCCTACCAACAGGGCACCAAAGATCTCCTTGACCAGCAGCCAGCAGACCGATACAAACGTGATATCTACCAGTTGCTCCTTGCCCTGCGCGATGTTGAAAAGGAGCGTGAAGAGGATCACCGCCACCCCGTCGTTGAAGAGGGCTTCTCCGGTGACTTTCGTCTCCAGCGGTTTGGGTACATTCGCTTTTTTGAGTATACCCAGTACGGCTACCGCATCGGTAGGCGAGATCAACGCCCCGAAGAGCAGACAGTAGATCAGCGAGAGTTCCATATCCACCCCTGCCATGGGTAGCAGGATATTGAGTATGCCATATAGCCCGAATCCAACCACGAAAGTGGCCAGCACCACACTCAGCGTAGAGAAGACCAGAATGGAAGTGCGCTGCTCTTCGAGGTCGGAGATATTGATCTGGATGGCTCCGGCAAAGAGCAGGAAGTAGAGCATCCCTCCCATGAGCAGCTGGGTAAAGTTGATGTTGGTGATCAGGGAATAGATGTCTTTCAGCGGCTCGGGTTCGAAACTCTCGATAAAGACCAGCAATACCGAGAAGATCATGGTCACCATCATGATGCCGATAGTAGTGGGCATCTTCAGAAACCGCTCGTTGAGCCAGGCAAAGCAAGTGGCTATGATGAGAAGGATCGAAAGCGAGTAGTATAGTTCCATGAAAAGTGTTTACGGTTTATATTCCTGCAGCGCCTCACATACATCCACCGACAGGGAAAAGTGTTTACCTCCTGCAAGGAAGAAAGTACTCCCACCGCCCTACAGAGTGCATACCATACACTTGTCTGATAAAAACAGGGAGAGCGTATGCCTTCTGACGGAATACTCCCTCCCTGCTATCGGTTATCTCAAAATAATAAAACATGATTCCTACACTATACAAGGATCCGTAAGCTTTGCCCGGGTGCCTTGAAAGGGGTTCTGTGAAGCTTTTTCTACAACACGATAAAAGTTGGAAATGTTTCTGCCGGTATGTTAATTAACAGGTGTTTTTTCACAACCAACGACACGGTGAGTTTGTTAGTTGTATAAGAGAGACTGGCTTTCGCACCATTCTCTCTGCCAGATACGGGCCCGGCCAGAAACTGTGCCCCGGTGTATAATACTTAAACGATAAACAATGAAACATTTTGAAGGAAAAGTAGCCATCGTCACGGGTGGTGCTTCGGGCTTCGGACAAGCGATGGCCGAACTTTACGCGCGTCAGGGAGCGCAAGTGGTGGTATCGGATATCACCGTAGACAAAGGGGAAGAGACTGCACAGAAGATCATCGACTGTGGCGGTGAGGCTATTTTCGTAAAGGCCGACGTGAGCAAACCGGAGGATAGTGAGAATCTGGTGAAGCAGGCTGTGGGTAAATTCGGCAAACTGAGTGTGGCTTTCAACAATGCAGGTATCGGAGGGGCCAACGCTCCTATCGGTGAATACCCGATCGAGGACTGGGACAAGGTGATCCGTATCAACCTCTCCAGTGTGTTTTACGGTATGCATTACCAGATACCGCAGATGCTGAAAAATGGCGGTGGGGTGATCGTGAATATGTCTTCCATCCTGGGCCAGGTGGGATTTGCCGGATCGTGTGCCTACGTGGCAGCCAAACACGGGGTGGTAGGACTTACCAAAAATGTGGCTCTGGAATATGGCCAGCAGGGCATCCGTGCCAATGCGGTAGGACCGGGATTTGTGGATACACAGCTGACACACGGACTCACGGCCAACAGGGAGACGTATGACTTCCTGGTGGAGAAACACCCGATGGGCAGGTTGGGCAAAGTAGAGGAGATCGTAGACCTGGTGCTCTGGCTCAGCAGCGACCGTGCCTCGTTCTGCAACGGCGCCTATTATCCGGTAGACGGTGGCTACCTGGCGAAATAGAATGTTCTCTTCCTATAGGAAGAAGATATATGCATGTAGAGAGTGTGTCAGAAGTGTATTTCTATCCCTTTAAGACAATGTCATTCAGGTAAGGATTTAGCCTTGACTTTATCCCACTTG
>DALZBD010000405.1:0-4013 GCA_031977515.1 Bacteroides sp.
AAAGAAGGAAACGTTTGATCCGAACAACATATAAAAGAAAAAGCTGCCCATTTATTTGGACAGCTTTTCTTTTATAGAGTGATTGACAGATTTATTTCCAGCCTTCTGTCTGTTCCAATGTGTACCCTTTCTGGGCGTATTGATCTATTTGTGCCTTACCTATAGGTGCCAAATAAGACCGATCTGTAAACCCATCTCTGGCTTGTACATTCAATGGCATATAATAACCTACCATAGCTTCCGGATTGGTTCCATCATACGTAACGATAGTTCCATCCTCCTTTCTTACCTGACGGGCAGCATATTTACCATCATTGCCTGCGTCCAGATAACTGGGTAATTCAGTCGGCATATCAATCCAAAGCCCTAACATGGTATCAGGATATCTTCCATTATCCATATAATAAAGCTTCTTCCAACGCTTCAGATCAAGTAATCTGGAGTGTTCAAAAACGAATTCCATGCGTCGCTCACGACGGATCTCCCAGATCAATGGATCTACATCCGCTTCACGATCAGGAGCAAATGCTGCATCAATCTCATTCAGTACCATGGCAGCAGTCTTCTGTATGCCTTTATCTTTGGCAACTTCATCCAGGTCACGATCACGGATCGCATTAATCGAAAGATCAATATCAGCCTGTGTGACAGCGTCTCCACCCATAGTGGCCAGTTCAGCCCTGATCTCAATCCAATTCAAAAGGATCTCGGAATATCGTAAAACAGGATAATCATTGGTATTGGTACTACTCGCATACATAGCTACTTTACTTGGGTCGGCCAGAGAAGGTCCTGTACGATCAATAAATTTAGTTGCATACAACAGTGTTTGAGATTGTGGTTTAGGTGCATCCCAGAAAGTAGCCTCAAAACGCGGATCACGGGTCAGGATCATATGGGTAATATCCAACTTATCTGCATTTTGCACGGCAGAAGCCTCATAAGGTTTACCATCGTAACAAAGGAATGATTTGGCCAAAGCGAGGTTTGCATCGAATCCAGGGGTTTCCTGTCCATTTGAATAAGAAGCCACGTGGTGCATTACTCCCAGAGAAGAATCGTAATGTCTATACATGAGTACTTCTTTATGCCCTTTCAGATCCTGAGAACCGAAAAGAGTTCTGAAGTCTCCACTTATCTCCCATTTACCCGAATCCATAATGTACTCGGCTGCTTCCTTAGCAAAATTCAGGAATTTTCTGGCTCTCTCCTGATCAGAATAATGATATTTCTGCCAGGTTCCTTCAAAGAGCATCAAGCGTGAGACAAACCCGGCAGCAATATACCGATTTAGGTATTGATCCCCATCATTTTCTCTGAGATACTCCAAAGCATATTTAAAATCGTCGTACACTTTGTCCATTACCTCATTTCGGGGAGTACGCGCCTTAAACATATTAGCTTCATCAGTCTCATCGAATACCGTATCATAATAAGGAACATCCCCGAACACTGAAACCAATCGACTGTATTCGAATGCACGGAAAAACCGTGCAGCTGCCATCCAATGCTGGTAAACCTCTTCTGTTATATTGGGTTTGGCTACATTCTCTAAACGATCAATAAAAATATTAGCTTTACGCACCCAGGCAAATGTCCAGGTCGGACCGGCATACTCTGTCAACCAATCTACTGTCTCATTTGTATCCGAGGCCTTAGCACTTCCACGGGTAGATGGAACAGTATTCTCAAAGTTTGTCTGTTTTGCGTTCTTTGCAAAATCATCAGCAAAATTATATCCTCTCAAAGGTGCATAGGCCACTCCCCAACCGGAATTATAGCCAACGAAATAGTTGACATAAAATCCATTTCCATACAACCTGAGGTCCGTTTCATTTCTCCAATAATTCGAATCCATCGGATTATTCAACTGTGGTCTGTCTAACACATCATCACAGCTTATACATGCCAGAATGACAAAGGAGAACAAGGTAAATATATACTTTTTCATTCTATTCTATCTTTTAAAAAGTTAACTGAACACCCACTGAAAAACTCTTGAATGTAGGAGTACCCACACCCGTACGGTTGTAGTTGTAATTTTCGTCTGCAAACATGGAATATCCCTGTACTTCCTCAGGATCTATAGGCAGTCCCCTCAGGTTATCCCATGTAAAGAAATTCTCTAAAGAAACATAGACACGAGCTTTTTGCATATGGATCTTTCTCAGTATGTCTCTTGGCAAAGAATAGCCAACCGTAATATTTTTCAGACGCAGATAAGCCATATTGAGCAGATACCTCGACTGTGCATTCATATTGTAAGAGCTGGTATTATAGGTACTCATTGCAGGAGTGGTATATCCGAGATTATAAGGGCGTGGATAGAATGCATCTGTACGGTCTTCTTTCCAGAAATTTCCGGCAATAGCCTGAGGCATGGCACCATCGGCAGAGTTGAATCCGGCAATAGCCAGGAAACCATTTCCCCATACATCACGTTTTCCTATTCCCTGGAAGAACAAAGATACATCAAACCCCTTGTAATCAGCCCCCAAACGAAATCCATATTCAAAACGTGGCGCAGAATTACCAATTACTTCCAGGTCACCATGGTCATCAATTGTGCGCGAACCGTCAGTGATCTGTCCATCCTGGTCCAAGTCTTTATATTTGACGTCACCAGGTCCGAAAATAAAATTTCCTCCCTGAAGATAATCCTGATACACAGCATTACCGTCCTTGAGCTTATTTACTTTTTTAGCACCTGCCACCTCCGTATCATAAAGTACACCATTCAATATCCATGCCGTCTGAAGACTTCCGTCGGAATTATAGAGAAAATCATCTTTCTGATACAAACGATCGGTTCTGAATCCCCAGATCTCACCATACTTTTTACCTACATACCAGTCATCGATACTGCGGGTATCACTGTAAGCAGTGATCTCGGTTATAGCATCCGAGAGAGTAGCCATTAAATTAATACCCACTCCATTGGAGAAGCGATGATTATAATCTACTGCTATTTCCCAACCTCTGGTTCTTAAAGAGCCAAAATTGGACTTAGGTGCCTCTACACCAAACCCATACGTTACGTCTGCAGACGGAACAATCATATTTTTCGTATCCCGTTGGTACCAATCAAAAGAAATACCCAATTCGTTGTTGAAGAAACGTGCGTCAAGACCTATATCCAGTGTGGTGATATCCTGCCAGGTAATGGAAGAGATCACTGCGGAAGGAGTACCCACATAAGGCAATTTGGTATTATCTCCCCCGATCCAGGTAGTCTGTCCTGCAGACATCGTAGATACATAGAGTTTATTACTTACAGTCTGGTCACCGATCGTACCCCATGATCCTCTTACTTTCAATGAACTGACAGTAGGCTTCATCCATTGCATAAATGCTTCTTCACTGGCTCTCCAACCCACAGAGAAAGAAGGGAACCAACGCCATTGCAGATCAGAAGGGAATCTGGAAGTTCCATCGTAACGAAGATTAGCCTCAAACAGATACCTATCTGCAAACGCATAATTGACACGTCCGTAAAAGCCTAACTGACTGTCCCAATCGAATTCTCCACCGGCGGTTTGAGTACCATGTGCCAGATCGAATTGCGGATTGGTGATATCAATCAGTTGAGTGACCTGCGACCAGTTGTGTCTTTCTCTCCAGGTCACCCGGTTCATACCCAACATAAATTTAAAGAGATGATCATCTTCAACCTTCAGATTATAAGTCGTATATGCATTGAATGTATTCCGGCGGGCATTTGTAGACTTTCTATAGATATGGTCAGGGGTAGAACCTGCACCGGTATACTCAAAATGACTCAATGTATAAGCCGGTATCGCACCGGAAGCACCAGCAGCAACAATTTCGCCATTGTTATTTACGTATACCTGATTTCCATTCGCATCCAATCTTTCTGTTGCCGATCCCCAGGTATTCAATGCTGTGAAACGAGTTCCCGGTCTATTGAGTATAGACTCTTCATTAGCATGCGTATAATCAAGATCCAATGTCCAGTCTTTAGTAATATTAATCAGAGCGCCTATATTTATATT
>DALZBD010000406.1:0-4005 GCA_031977515.1 Bacteroides sp.
TCACCTCCATCTGTTGTCCCGTCTTTCTGCGGCAGTAGCGGATCACTCCGTTGCGGATATTCTCTTTACGCAGGTAGGCCAGGTCTACAAAAGGCATTCCTCTGGCAAAGAAACAGAAAAAGAAATACCGCCAGCAGTAGCGAAGATTTTCGATACTTTCACAACCTTTTCTGGCATACCCCTTCTCCCGGAGCAGCCTGCCGAAGTCAATCTTGTACAACCTCTGCAACTCATCCAGTGTCAGTGCGCGTTTCACGGTTCGCGTCACGGCAGTGGAGATACCTGCGAACGGATGTTCGTCCCGGTGGCAGATCCCCCGTTGTGTGTAGACCCCTTTGTTGTAGATGGCCCGTAGGTTGCGGATGTAATAGGCTACTGTATTTGGCTTTTTGTTTTTCTCTTTGAGGTGTTTCTCAAACCTGCGGATCAGGCAGGAACTGATCTGATGAAGCGGAATATCCTCCCCGCCATTGAACCCGATCAGTCTGTGGGCCACAGTGCGATAGGCACGTGCCGTGCGTACCTGTCCGTTTGCCTCCAGTTTTCGGGCCAGTTTTTCAGCAACTCCCCGCAATCCGTTGTTCTCTTTTTTCTGTTTGTAGAGTGTCGCCAGTTCGTCCACAGTATACTGTCCGCTGTTTTCAAGCTGACAGATAAAGCCCTGTATGATCTCCAGTTCGTGATTCACCTGAGTCTCTATCTTTTTCAGATACGCCAGACGTTCCGGAGCATTTTCCGGATAGATGATCTCCTGTAGACAGGTGTTCCATTCGGCCGGGTAGATACGACATCCTTTGAGTGTAATGGTCCTGGCCCTGCGGTAGTGGATCAACCGCAAAGCCAGACTTCCTGAAGAGTGGCTGCCCTTTGTAGACGGGCGTAGCACCAGATTGATACTTGTCATAAATATAATTAGGTATTAAATAAAGATATTGCCCGGGATCTGGCTGGGACGGGTTGTTCCTGAGACATACAGTATCGTTGCCTCTGTATGAAATAAATCCTACAACCGGCGTAGAGACGCATACTTGCGTCTCCCATAGTTGTATCTCCCATATCCTGCGCTTAAGAACAGCCTGAAAGCCAGTCATTCTGACAAACGGGCAAAAACTCCGGAGTTGCCAGAGCACAACAATCGTTCATTTGTCAGTGGTATTATCGGACAAATATCTGTACAAATAGCCGAATGGAAATAGGGCGGAGATGGAATTGATACTAAAAAGTCGGTAATTGACACAATCTTTCGGAACTGTGTCAGCCCTCGTCGTTCTTTTATCTCTTGCAGGCTGGTTCTTTGGTCAGTGATTTGTTTGTAGAGCCTGTTTACATGTTGCTCGTATGTTTAGAGGCGGGTATGGGAGATATAAATATGGAGATGCAAATATGCGTCTCTAAGCGGGTTGTAGGATTTCTTTTGAAGGTGATACACTTGTAGAGACGCAATACTTTGCGTCTCAGCACAGACAAAAGAAAGACAAAAAGAAGATTCCGACTTCACATAGATGGTATGAATATCCTCCTGCTGAGAGAAAAAACAGAAACATCTCTCATCTCTCACCCTTTGAGGGTCAACCGTCTGTAGGACAATTTATAAACTGGGTGGTAGATAAAAAATATCAACCACCCGATCTATCACCTTTTGGGTATCTCTCACCCTTTTTCCTCTTCTTTTCCAATCTCTACAACTAAGTAGTACGCCCCTTTTTTCGTTCGTTTCACAGGGACATTGAGTCTCTTCAGGATGCGTCCGAAATGCACGATGCGGGTTTGTGACACTTTCATTCTGCTCCGCTTCTGCACACGCGTAAGTATCTCCGTGGCCAGCAGCTTTTCACACTCTTCTCCTTTCCGGGCAGACCGGAAATACTGCAGGAAGAGCTCTTCGGCAGGCTGTGTCACCTCAAACTCCCGGTTGTTCTCCATAAGCAGTGCCTCCTCTTCGG
This sequence comes from Bacteroides sp., assembly GCA_031977515.1. Classification (GTDB taxonomy): domain Bacteria; phylum Bacteroidota; class Bacteroidia; order Bacteroidales; family Bacteroidaceae; genus Bacteroides. The sequence continues at coordinate 1,944 of DALZBD010000406.1, forward strand.
GGCCGAACCAATAACGCTCTCCCCGTCGGAGTTCGTGTGCTGCCTGCGCATACAATTGCGCATAGTGTATCGGTTGTGAAAGCCTGATCCGTCCGGTCACCTCAATGCAGATATAACGTCTGTTTCCCGACGTGTCCGAAAGCAGGTCTCTATGGTTGCTCGTGGCAATGAAAGAGGCATACCGTCGCAACTCCCTTATTGTTTTTTCGTGTGGCTTGCGGATATTCACACTCGGCTTTTGCAGGATGTGTTTGAGAAATCCATGCTGGCGTTCGCTGATCTGGTCAAACTCATCGATATTGATCAGAGCAAACCGGTTGAGAAATAGTTCGGCCTCCTTCTTACTGCCAAAGTCGATACTGTCTGTATAGTAGGTGAGTAGCGCGGGAGGCAACAGGCTGCGGCAGAAGGTAGACTTGCCACACCCTTGTGGCCCGATCATCAACGGAGTAGTGGCATTGGCAAATTGCCGGTTGGCTCCCATCCAGTGAGCCACCATACTCAGAAACCAACGGTGGAAAGAGTCCGGCCAATAGACCTGCTCGCAAGGTACCCGCCGGGCCAGCTCGCGGATGCGATCTTTGCCATCCCAGGCAGGCAACTTATACATAAACTCCTCTATCGGCGCATACAGCGGTACCCGTTCGGAGTAGAGCCATCGCTCCACATCCCTGTCCCATATATTCATTCCTTCGCCCAGCGCCTGCAAGGCAATGCTGTTGAGAACCCGCTCCGTGACCGGTTTGTATTCATACATATACCTGCCCCGGCGGCGGTACTCCACCTCGCGCGTCATGGTATTCTGCCGGAACATATACCGTCGTTTCATAAACTCATCGATCTGCAGGGCCATGCTTCTGTTTCTGGGAAACGTTGGATTTCTGCCGAAATAGCGCTCCGTGCGATAGACATTTCCGACAGTCTGCCGTACACTGTCTTCCGGTATCCGGTGATAGAAATGATAGAGAGTCTCCGATACGGTATGCTCCTCCGGGATACCCGAACGAAAACAGTACTTTGCCACAGTACTCACTAAAGGAGTCACATCACCCTTTTTCCAGTTTTCTTCCGTAAAGTAATCATTCACCTCCTCCAGCGCCCGCGACAAAGCTGCTTCGAACAGTGCCGATATACGTTGCTGGTGATCATACCCCGGCATCAATCTCTCCTGTTTAGACCGTTGCGGCGCATCCTCCTCGGGCTCTTCCCATTCGGCAGGCATCCTCAGGGGTTGTTCCATACGGATGGCAACAGCCTCCGGCTGATAATATGCCTCCGGATCATGAGTCAGCCGATATCCATAATCCAATGCAGGTGGTTGCGGATAGACACGCAGGAGAGGCAACTGTCCCTGGATGAAGTCTGCCGCCCACCGACAGGCATTGGCATGAAACAGGGAGATCGTCGAAAGTTCTTCGGGCAGCGTGCCGTCGGCCAGGCAGAAAGGGATCAGTACCTTCACCGAGTGTGCGCTGGAGCCCGTGAACACAGCCAGTACCTGTGGCAGCCTGCACAGTCGCTCGCGGATCACCTGAATCTCCGGCTTCCCCGCGGGAGCATAGATACTCACTGCCACCAGCCCGGTGTAGTGCTGCAAGGTGCATATTCCCTCTTTCTTGCTGAAACAGGCCTGGAACACCATCCGTGGCAACAGACGGGAACTGTATGGCGACTCTTCCGGAGAGAGGCGCGGCAATTCCGCGCGCAGGTTGGTAAGGGCACGGGAAGGCGACGTGTTTTGTATACGCCTGATGAGATTTTCTAACGAAAGATTTTGGAGAAAGACACTACCGTCTTCCTCGCGGATCAAAGAAACATTCATAGTCTTATTTGTTAGAGATTGTTTATATTTCGCTCGTATCTCTGTTTAGGCATTCAGATTCGGGGATAAAGATAAAAAAGATCCTCTATATTCTTTATCTGTACGCAACTGTTGTACAACACGTAAGGAGATGCTCTCTTTTTCAGTTGCTCTTCTTGTACATACCGATAGGTTTTACTATCTTTATCGGTAGCTAAATGTGGTTCCCACCGGGTGGGATTCAAGTCCCAGCCCGTGGGA
>DALZBD010000407.1:0-3992 GCA_031977515.1 Bacteroides sp.
GGATGGAATTCTGCACCGCTTTATATATATAACTCTCCTGTGATCAGAAGAAAAACCTCAGCACATCATTGAAGTTGGCCCAGATCAGTAGTCCGAAGAGCAGGATCATGCCCGTCATCTGCGCATACTCCATAAACTTGTCACTGGGTTTGCGGCGTGCAATGATCTCGTAGAAGAGGAAGAGCACATGTCCGCCATCCAGTGCCGGGATCGGCAGGATATTCATAAAGGCCAGGATGATAGAGAGGAAAGCAGTCATGTACCAGAACTGGTGCCAGTCCCAGGTCGCAGGGAAGATGCTTCCGATGGTACCGAAACCTCCCAACTGCTTGGCTCCCTCTTTGGAGAAGAGATACTTCATGCTTCCCACATATCCTTTCAGCGTATTCACACCCAGCATAGCACCGGCCGGGAATGATTCGAAAAAGCCATAGCTTTTATGTACCACCGGAAAGAGCTTTGCCGTACGGTATTCGGCATACACTCCTATAATAAAATCCGCATCAGTGGTTACTTCTACCTGATGCTCCACTCCCTGACGGAGATAGGTCAGTTCGATCCGGTGAGGATCTACACTGTCATTGGCCCAGGTAGCTGCTTCTTCTTTGCGTTTCTTAATGGCCTCCAGAAAGTCGTAATAAGCAATGGACTTTCCATTCAGTGCGATGATATGGTCTTCCGGCAACAATCCGGCCCTTGCAGCCGGTGATCCCGGTGTGATACTATCCACCACATAAGGCAGGCGATACTCTGCAAAACGAACACTGTCTCTCATCAGACGTTCCATCATATCGTCAGGTATATATACCGAGGCTTCTGCACCGTTGCGACGCACAGTCACCACACGTGCATCCACGATACTGGATAGCATTTGCGTATCGTAGCGTACCAACGGTTTGTCATCGGCAGCCAACAGCACGTCTCCGTCGCGGAAACCGATCTCTCTGGCTGTCTCGTTGAACTGCATCCCATAGGGTGCTTCCTGTAAAGGGATGTAGCTATCTCCCCAGGAAAACAGGATCATGGAGTAGATAAAGAGTGCCAGCAGGAAGTTGAACAATACCCCTCCCACCATGATCAACAAGCGTTGCCAAGCAGGCTTCGAGCGAAACTCCCAGGGTTGAGCAGGCTGTTTCATCTGCTCAGTATCCATCGATTCGTCGATCATACCGGAGATCTTTACATAACCTCCCAGAGGCAACCAGCCTACTGCATATTCTGTGTCACTTTTTTTAGGTTTGAATTTAAACAGTGTAAACCAGGGATCAAAAAACAGACAGAATTTCTCCACCCTTACTTTGAAAAGGCGGGCGAAGAGAAAATGCCCTCCCTCGTGGATGATCACCAGCAACGAAAGGCTCATGATCAGCTGAAGGGCACGAATCAGAAATGTTTCCATTTATCAGTTCTATTTACAATTTATTTTATATACGTTTTTATTCAGTCTCTATATACAACCGGCTATACCATTTGTCACTGGTAATCTGCAGAAGGCCCACTTCACAAACCGGGTTTACGCTCCGCTTCGCCCAATGAAGGAACACGTCCATCCCGGGTTGATAAATATCCTATAACCCCATTCTTTCCATCCCGAGGTTCTGAGACGCAAAGTATCGCGTCTCTACAAGTGATCCTGTTCGCCTGACGGAAATGAAAAACAGGTCACAAACCTGCATCCGGGATACGGATTCATCCATCCGGTAATTACCGGGCTGCGACCAGCTCCTCCGCTATCCTCCGGGCCACCTCGTCCGTAGCCACGTAGTCTTCATAGCGGGGCGCACGGACAAAGTCTACCCGCTCCATGGTCTTCTCCACCACATCGCTCATGGCCAGAAAACCGATACGATCCTGCAGGAAAGCGGCTACTACCACCTCGTTGGCCGCATTGAGCACACAAGGCACATTGCCTCCCTGCCGCATGGCTTCGTAGGCCAGTGCCAGATTGCGGAAGCGTGTGGTATCAGGTTGTTCGAAAGTCAGGGAAGTACACTGCGTGAAGTCGATCCGGTCGTATGCATTGGCTACCCGGTCGGGGTAAGAGAATGCATACTGAATGGGCAGGCGCATATCCGGCATACCCAGTTGTGCTTTGAGCGATCCGTCACGAAACTGTACCATGGAGTGGATCATGGCCTGCGGGTGCACCACTACCTCGATCTGCTCCGGCCGCAGTCCAAAGAGCCATTTGGCCTCGATCACCTCAAAGCCTTTGTTCATGTAGCTGGCAGAGTCGATCGTGATCTTGTCTCCCATGTTCCACTTCGGATGGCGCAACGCCTGTTCGCGTGTCACCGTCTGCAACTCTTCCAGTGTACAGGTGCGGAACGGTCCTCCCGAAGCAGTCAGAATCACTTTTTCTATTTCATTTCCTGCCTCGCCCGCCAGGCACTGAAACACCGCCGAGTGTTCCGAGTCTACCGGCAGCACCGGCACCCTGTATTGCTGAGTCAGTTCGTTGATCAGTTCTCCGGCCACCACCAGCGTCTCCTTATTTGCCAGTGCGATGGGCTTGCCTGCCCGTATGGCATGGATCGTCGGCTTCAGTCCGGAATATCCCACCATGGCAGTCAGCACCATATCAATCGGGTCCGACTCTACTACCTGACAGATGGCTTCGTCTCCCGCATATACCTTGATGGGCAGATCTTCCAGCGCGTCACGCAACTTCGCGTAATGTGCTTCATTGGCGATCACCACAGAGTCGGGAACAAACTTCCGTGCCTGACGGATCAGTTCATCCACCCGGTTGCAGGCAGTCAGCAGATACACTTCGTAGAGTTCCGGATGGTGTTCGATCACCTCCAGCGCCTGTGTTCCGATGGAACCCGTAGAACCTAATATCGCGATTTGTTTCTTTTTCTTCTGATCCATACGTGTGTCTTTCCGATTTCAGAATACGATGTAGTTTTCCGGATTCACAGCCACGCCCCGGTGCCACAACTCAAAATGCAGGTGAGGCCCTGTGGTCAGTGCTCCGGTATTTCCTACCAGTGCCACGGCTTCGCCTGCTCTCACCTTATCGCCTGCCTGCTTCCACAGGTAGCCACAATGTTTGTAGAAAGAGATGAAGTCCTGACTATGCTGGATAGCTATCACATATCCTGTATCCGCGGTATACGTACTCAGGATCACCGTTCCGTCCAGGGTGGCCAACACACTCTCGTTGGGGTTGGCAGCTATATCCGTACCGAAATGTTTGTTTTCCGCATCAAAATGTCCCGAGATCATCCCCCGGGTAGGGCGATAGAAGAGCAATCCGTCGATCTGCGTACCCTGTGTGGTGAGCGTGGTGAGGTTGTACCTCTCACGCTCTTCGTAGTGCTGGCGAAATTCCTCTTCGCGCACTGTACGTTCCATCAGTGTATCCTCCCGTGCCGTGGTCAGCTCTTCGATGGAAGTCACCGTATCCACCCGCACCGTACCGCGGAAAATATCCTGTATGTTCATGATATACAGATTCTGCCGTTCGAGCATTTGCTGCAGCGAATCGGCCCGCAGTGCATTCTCTACTACCTGCGAACGCACACGGCTGTTCATATAGCCGGGCAGGTAATTGCGCAGGGGAGTGAAAGTAATGATAGAGGCCGCAATGGCAAAGAGGATGGTAAGTATGAGCAGGAGTACCGACAAGCCGTTGAGTTTGGATACATGTAGTCTGACCACCTCCGAGAGCGTATTCTCATTGGTAATGGTCAGCCTGTACTTAAACTTTATATTGTTCCAGAAAGCTTTTCTGTATCTCTTGTTCAGCATCTTTACATCGGTAACAAGGTGTAAAGGTAAATAATTCGGCTCATTTGTAAGGAGTTTGATCTATCTATTTTAGAAACTGTTTCATTTTTCCACAATTTTTATAAAAGATGTTTTTTGATCGCGTCTACCGTTGGCTCCTTCTTTCTTTATTCTTTTTGCGCTGAGACGCAAGGTATTGCGTCTCTACAAGTGTATCACCTTCAAAAACACACAACACTGTAGAGACGCATATTTGC
>DALZBD010000408.1:0-3987 GCA_031977515.1 Bacteroides sp.
GAATAAAAGCAAAGGCCACCTTCACAGGCAGCCTTTGCATCAGGATCTTTTCAGATCTATTCGTTATTCAACATGCATAGAAATAGTCTTTGTATTGTCTGTTTGTGTACGGATATAGAGTTGGCTGCTTTCGCTATCGTAGTACCAGCCGCTTTGCAGGCTATCTATAGCTGCTCCTGATAATTGCGGCAAGGTCTTTCCATTCTCTGTCACAGTCTGCGGTTCAAATTCCAGACAGGCACGTACAGAGTAGGTATGAGTATCAGGAGTAAATCTTCCTTCCGGCTTTCTGATGGTCAGTGTCCACTGATTACCGATCAGGCGGCTGTGGATAGAGGTTTGTGAATAAAGACCTTCCTGATAGTCTGTACTGGTACCGTCGTCTTCATACAATTCGTAAGAGGATTCTCCCTGTGGGAAAACAAAGAGTTCGATCCGGTCTACCGGCTTCTCCCCGACATACTGCATGGCTTCCTGCATCGGGATGATGGCTCCGGCTTTGATAAAGATCGGCATCAGATCAGCAGGAGTGAGAAACGATTTGTACTGCCTGCCACGTATGAATTCTCCGGTCCAGAAATCGTACCAGTCGCCTCCGGGGAAATAGACCGGACGGCTTAATGCTCCTTTGGTAGTGACGGGGCACACCATCATCGAAGGCCCAAACATATACTGGTCGGAGATCCGGTAGGTATTTTCGTCTTTGGGATAATCCATCATCAGGGCCGACATCACCGGACGATTGTCGCGATAGAGGCGATAGGCGTTGGAATACATATAGGGCAGCAGGGCATAGCGCAGCGAGTCATATTTGATGAAGTTTTGCATCGCCTCTTCCCCGTAGGTCCAGGGTTCGTGGTAACGGGGATGATCCATCCCAAACAGGATGGCTACCGGACTGAGCATACCAAATTGTACCCAGCGGTTGTAGAGATCGGTATCGTGCGGAGAATACTGTTCAAAGCCTCCCATGCAGTGCGACCAGTAACCGATACCGGACATGGCCATATTGAGTCCTCCCCGGATCACAGGTTCAAACCACTGCCACTCACTGCCCCAGTCACCGGCCCAAATGAAGGGGTAGCGCTGTACCCCGGCATACCCTTCACGGGTATGATTGAGTCCACGCTGTTTGTTGTGCTCCTGAAATTTCAGGTAAGGAGCTTTGGCGTATGCTATGGGGTAGAGATTGTGCAGTTCGGCAGGCTGGAAGCCATTGACCGGACGTGCATCTTCCGTAAAGCGCAGCACACCGCCGCAGTCGGTCTTGACAAATTTGATGCCCATGGAGGCGATACGCATCACTGCATGGTCCCACCACCAATCTACACTCTCGGAGCGGAAGAAGTTGACAACACCGTTGACACTGGCCTCCGGATGCACATGGCCCAGACGACGGGCTTCATCGAGCAGGTTGATACGGGTACCGTTGTCCATAATAGCCCGGATATGCAGCCCCATCATACTCACATTCATGGCATAGACCGAATCGATCATGGCCTGAGGATCTTTGAAGGTACCACGCCATTCAAACGATGCTCCACCGTTGCCAAAGGTAGAGTTGAAATAGCGCCAGGTAGAGTCGAGCCAGAGCAGATCAAAAGGAATACCTTCGGCACGCAGGCGGCGACAGAGTTCCACAGGATAGGTATCAGAGGTCATCTCTTCGTGCTTCCACGTACCACCGGAGTAGGTACCGACGTGTAAGCCATAGGCGGGTTTGGGCAACATCGGGTTGCTGCCTGTAAGTGAGTTGTAATCGCTCAGCAGGGTATACATGTCTTCGCTGTAGATAAAGTAGTAGTCCAGTGCTGTGCCTCCGTTGGTACCGTAGGTAAACTGCCCGCGGTTGTCCCATCCCAGATCCCATTCGGTAGGGAAAGCGGTATGCAGGAACAGGCCGTAGCCCCGTGGATTCAGGAAGAAGGGTACCGGGCAATAATTGGCTCGCAGGATGTCTTTTCCTCCTACCGCAGGCTTTGGGCCTTTGCCCAGTTCGCAATTGAGATAGAGTTTCCGGCCTCGCTGGTCCAGGGCATCCATACGTTCGCCAAAGCCAAAGAAATGGTCGTCCGGGAAGAGGCTACAGACGTTGCGGGGAGTGGTTTTACCTACCTCATCTAGGTAGATATGGTCATATTCCCGATACAGTACTTCCCCTATTTTGTTGGAAATGGTAACGCGCAAGGGAACGCTGGAAACCTGTATCAATAGGCTGTCGGTCTCCACAACCAGACCGTCTGCCTGTCGCTGGGTGGTAAACCGCACAGGATCCCATTGGTTGCGGATCACGATCAGATCGCTTTCCTTGGGAAACTGCACAGAATTGTTTTTGGTAAAACGGATCATACGCTCGCTACAGACCCGGATACGCAGGACTTCATCGCCTGACTGGTAAAGGATCTCGTTTTCTTTGGGAAACGGAGCAGGTGTATCTCCTCCCTGCGCATAGAGCGAAAGGGAAAGAATAGAGATCAATGTCAGAATAATTACGTTTTTCATATGTGTTTGTTTTATAAATGTGAGGGTATGGTTTTATTATTTCCAATGAGATTTCCTGTGATGATAACTTGTAGAGACGCAATACCTTGCGTCTCATTCATGGATCTGGGATTTGTTTTTTAAAAGGTTTGATATAGATATGTGATACACCCACATTGCTACGTTTCATTGCAGCCTCTGGGGTTCCGAAGTTTTGAGACGCAAGGTATTGCGTCTCTACAGGTGTGTGTTCCATTAAATATCATCGCAGGAAATCCCATTGAATGAGGTACGATGCAGGTAAATCTCCCCTGCCCCTGTAATGGAGTGGATATCCGGTGAGGTGATTCCTTCCAGCCTGCAATCAATCAGATGCAGGTTGTGTACACAGGTCTTATCGGGAAATCCGTCGATACGGATACCGTACTCACTGCGGCGACTACTGACATTCTCGAGGTAGATATTACGGAATTCGGGCAGATAAGGGCCTTCGGTCACCCGCTCGTACATCAGTTCTAAGCGCAACACTGCCTGCTTACATTCCCCTACACGCACGTTGCGCACATAGAAATTCTCTACCACTCCTCCGCGCAGGGCATTGGATTTGATGCGCAAGGCACGATCGAGATTGGGGCTGTCCATCTCACAATCTTCTACCCATACGTTGCGACAACCTCCGGAGATCTCGCTACCGATAGCCACTCCGGCGTGTCCGTCCTTCATCACACAGCCCCGGATGATCAGGTTACTACTGGGTATATTCCATCGCCTGCCGTCGTTGTTGCGCCCCGATTTGATGGCTATACAGTCGTCACCGTTATCAAAATAACATTTCTCGATCAGTACCCGGTTGCACGACTCCGGATCTATCCCGTCGTTGTTGGGTCCGTGACTTTGCAGGGTAACTCCCCGGATCACTACATCTTCACACATTAGGGGATGGATCATCCAGAAAGGAGAGCGCAAGAGGGTTACTCCTTCGATCAACACCCGGTTGCAACGGTAAAACTGCACGAAAACAGGCCGTAACTTGTCTTCTACCCCGCAGATGCGTTGCTCCAGAGGGATGTGATTCTGTTCGAACCAGTTGAGCTTATCCTTGCCTATCTTGTCAAAACCACCCGGTCCGGTAGCCTCACCCCGTCCCCGCCAGCTCCACCAGTTGTCCCGGCTGGCCTGTCCGTCGAGCACACCCTCTCCGGTGACAGCGATATTTTCCTGCTCACGGGCATAGATCAGCGGACTGAGCGTCCGGCAATCCATTCCTTCCCAGCGAGACAACACCACAGGCAGATAATCTGCCGGATCGGTCGAAAAACGAAGTACGGCATTCTTTTCGAGATGAAGATTGACATTGGAGAGCAGATGCACAGCAGCCGTATAATAGGTACCTTCGGGTATGACTACCCGTCCGCCACCTGCCTCGTGGCAGTCACGGATCGCCTTACGCAGGGCATGGGTGATGTCTTTTCCTTTGCGTATGCCGTAGCGACGCAGGTCGAAAGT
>DALZBD010000409.1:0-3976 GCA_031977515.1 Bacteroides sp.
TCTATTTCTATGTGAGTGTGTTGCAGGCAGAGAAGATCAAAGGAGCCCGCAGGCAGATCCGGGAGTTGAGGGAAAACAAGAGCCAGGGCATCCTCGGCATCCTGGAATCGATCACGGTCATCAAATCATTTATCCGCGAAGAGATAGAGTCGCGCAAGCAACTGAAACTGCAAAACGACCTGACAGACAATCAGCTGCGCACGCGCAAGATCAGTTTTATCTTCGACGGGCTGAAAAGTTTCATTGAGCAGATCGGTGTGGTGTTTATCATCATCCTGACTTCCTACTTTGTGTTGGTGGGCGATATGACCATCGGTGCCATCATGTTTCACATCCTGCTTTTCAACAATGTATCGGCACCCATCCGGCAGTTGCACCGCATCTACGACCAGATGAACGATGCACTGATCTATTCCGAGAGTTTCTTCGATATTCTTGAGGCCGATTCGCAGGTGGAGCCCACGGGCAGCTACCGTCCCGACCGGGTAGAGGGGAAGTTCGAAGTACGCAACGTAAATTTTACCTATCCGGGCAACGAGGAACCTACCCTGTACGATGTGAATATGCAGATCGCTCCGGGCAGGATCACGGCACTGGTAGGACTGTCGGGTGCGGGAAAGAGTACAATGATCAATCTGCTGGATAAGTTTTACCATCCCTCTTCAGGGGAGATCCTGCTGGATGGAGTATCCCTTTCGGAGTACGACACAGAATTCCTGCGCGATCACATCGGGCTGGTATTGCAAAAGAATCATATATTCAACGGTACCATCGAAGAGAATATCCGTTACGGCAATCCCGGTGCTTCCCAGCGGGAAGTAGAGGAAGCGGCCCGGCACTCCTATATCCACGATCAGATCCTCGAACTGCCACACGGTTATCAGACCTCGGCACTGGCTTTGTCGGGTGGGCAGCAGCAGAAGATTGCCATTGCCCGTATGTTCCTGAAAAACCCACCGATCATCTTCCTCGATGAGCCTACGGCAAGCCTCGACGCCATCTCTACCGAGCAGATCAAGAACAGCCTCGATGCGATCAAGAAAAACCGCACGGTGATCATCATCTCGCACAGCATCTCACAGATTATCGATTCGGACCGCATCTATGTAATGAAGGAAGGAGAGGTGGTAGAAGCCGGTACGCACGAAGAGATCTACGCCATGCAGGGTACCTACAAGGAAATCTTTGATGCTATGGCCCGTAGTCTGAATATTGATAAGATATCACGGACACTGGAATAAAGATGTATCCCTATTTGTTCCTGTCAGACTCCCATAGCTCTGCGATTCTGATTACCCATCTATCGCTTTACAGGCAGTACCAGTGACTCCAATGGAGAGCCACTAGTACTATCTGATGCAGAACAAGGTAAATTCACGTTGTTGGGAGTCTGTAACAAAAAATGAGGATGTATCAAAAGTCTCCCCTAATTTTGACAAAGTTATAAATTGTAAGTGACTGCTTCCGCACAAAAGCCCTTCGGACTTTCGGGTGGTGCGTAGGCTTACAATCTGTAACTAAATCAAAGAACGTTTGGTCTTTTGATACACCCTCAATGAGTTATATATAACCTTACCCGTAGATTATTTAGTTGGTTTGGGGGGCAGGTTTGCCACACGGGTTTTGAAGAAATTTCTCGGATCACTTAACAATCTATAGTCTGGCTGATTGCCCCACCATGCCGGAGCATCGCCCAGTTCCGTATCTTCATTCGTATCGTTGTCTATATAAGGACGGATCATTTCCTGCCATTTCTGGATACGCGGGATACTCCTTGATTCATGGAAGAGGTCATTGTTCGGGTCTGCCAGTTCATACATCGCATTGACGTAAATGTCTTTGTATTCCGGGAAGGAGATCAGTTTCTGGATCAGCGGATGTTCCGGATTTCCCCAATTGAGTACATCCTGTGTACCCGAATCGGCTAAGATAGAAGAGGTACCCAACGAGTTGTCCAGATCCCAGGGTATGAAATAGAACTTACCATTTTCTTGATTGAAATAAATATAATAGTTGTTCTTGTTCACCCAGTAATCGTCCCAGCCACCTACCATCACATTCACTGCATAAGTTTTGAGCAGGAGTTCTACATCCATTGCACCCTCCACCCAGGTTTTAAATGCATCTCCCTGCAGGGTATTGAAATTAGTGATAAATTCGGAAAGTTGAACGCGGGCCGTTTCTACCTGTTTTTTATGCGTTTCCAAATCATAAATATATTCGTGGTCGTCGGTACTTACTCCCATCAATGTAGTATCCGGATCGGCCAGCGTGCCTCCGTAGTTGTTTTTCCACAAATATCCTTTTTTATCTACGAACACCTCTTTTCGTTTGGAAAGGAAAATATCGTCCACTTGTTCGATCTGGTAGTATATCCCGAAATAGGCAGGCTTAGGATCACCTATGATATGAATGTACAACCTGGCATAACTGATGAAAGGAGCTACATACAAACCATACTGTTTGAATAAGTTATAGCAATACAGTTCACGTGCGTACGTCACATCATCTTTCGCCCATTTCAATATCAGTTTCTCTTCCCCCATGAAAGTAGTATCGTCGTCGTATTTGGCGAAGTTGATGCTAAAACTTGCATGGTGCCAGTCCGGGTTCTGTGAGTTGTGCAGTTCGCCGGTAGCACCTTCAGGCCTTCTGCGGCTGGTATTTCCACGCAAACGGAAACCTACGTTGGAGATGGAAGTAACGGTATTTCCTTTGGTGTAAGTGAAATCGCCCTTGACATAATGATTAGTACCAGGATTGGCATCAAAAGCCAGAAGCAATTCATTCCATTGATCTTCCGTAATATCTATCTGGATAGTCGGAAGTGCATCCAGATCAAATATGTATGAAAGTGCGGCATCGTCAAGAGGATTGGTAGCGGCTTTGCTTTCTATCGCAGCTCCGAACTGAGCAGAGACATGAAGTACTGTAAAAAGTGAGAGTAGCAACAAGTAGAATTTCCTGTTCAAATTGTTTCTCATAATTGTGTTGTTTATAATTTATAATATTCAATGGGTGTCATTGAAAAAAGTTGTAACAAAAGTAATGGAGAGAATAAAGAATTGTTTAGGAGAGTAGTTTCAAAAGTAAATGATTTAATTGTTTTTTTATCTACTATTTTATTGTAGATTAGTCGATTGATCCCTTGGTAAATGGAACGGAAAAGTAGAATCAGAAGATAAAAAAAGTAGTTTTTCACTCCTTTAACTACACTGAAGCCGCTGGATAAATTCCCTTTTTGTAAACTTTGATTTATTGAATATTTTAAGTTTGTAATTATATACGGTTTGCGGAGAATAGTGTAGCAACGTGGCTATTTGTCTGCTGTTGGTGATCCCCATTTTCATTAGAGCACATACTCTTAATTCAGGGGACAGACGGACGTCTTTTCTGGATTTGAACTTTTCCTCCGGGAGGAGCAGTTCGTTTATATCAGTCGTAAAATTGGGATAAAGGTTCAGGAACAGCGTATCAAAACTCTGATGAAAGACCTTTAGCTCCTCGGAGAGAAACGAGGAGGAACTGGTTAGCTGACAGACTTCCTGATACTGCCCGGCCTTTAATTTTCGGTGGACGGTCTTGCAATAGGCTTCCATCTTATAAAGAGATCCGGAGCAGATGTGCAGGATCGGATGAAAATGGGTCTCGCGGGAATGATTCAGTTGTTTCAACTGTTCATTGTGTACATGGAGCTGTTGATTTTCCTCTAAGATAGTCCGGCACTTTTCCGTAAGTTTCAGGTATCTTTTGTAAAGTATCCCTGTAATAGCTAAGAGCACCACAACTATCAGTATCAGTAGTGGTAGAATAGAAATATGTAAAGTATAATTGTATGCGACCAGCAAAGGGTGCATGCTGCAGATCGGTCCGGTAAAAAATCGTTTTTTCATGCTTAAAAAATTAAAACTTTAAATTTACACTTTTTTTTAAAAGTAAAAATAGTTTTGTGTAAATTTATTTTAAGTACAGGCCA
>DALZBD010000410.1:0-3970 GCA_031977515.1 Bacteroides sp.
TTTTCCATTTCCTTATTTCTGAGGCGCAAAGTATTGCGTCTCTACAAGTGTATTACCTTCAAAAGAAAACACAATCGGTGTAGAGACACAATATGTTGCATCTCAGAAAGAAAGAAATAAATAATAATCGATCAGTTGCTCAGGTCTCCAAAGAATATTTCTGTTTTTCGGAGATTTTTAATATGTTTCGCGACAAAATTGATATGGGGTGATTGTCTGGTTTCACTATCTTTACCAGAGAAATAATAATCACCGAACACGACCTTATGAAAACCCTCTATCCACTATTGGGATTGCTTCCTTTGTCTCAGATCGTTCCTGCGCAGGAACGTCCCAACTTTCTTATCATACAATGTGATCATTTGACGCAACGTGTCACAGGTGCCTACGGAGAGACCGAAGGATGTACTCCTGCTATCGACCGTATAGCTGAGCAAGGTGTCGTATTTGCCAATGCATACGTAGGATGTCCGCTCAGCCAGCCTTCACGTGCCGCACTGTGGAGTGGTCTGATGCCACATCAGACGAATGTCCGTTCCAACTCGGGTGATACCATCAATCCACGTCTTCCCGAGCATGTTCCCACGCTGGGAAGTCTTTTTACCTCTCAGGGATATACTGCTGTCCATTTTGGTAAAACACATGACATGGATGCTTTGCGTGGTTTTACTCACAAAGAACCGGTAGCAAAGTCATTTGAAGATCCACAGTTCGCACTCAACAAAGACAGCTATCTGGATGTCGGCACCTGTGAAGACGTGACTGCTTTTCTCTCCTCTCCTCCTGAGGCTCCATTTATATGCATTGCAGATTTTCTGAATCCGCACAACATCTGCGGATTTGTTGGCGCATACGAAGGTGAACATACAAATCCTGTATTTGCAGATCCTTTGCCCGAACTTCCTGATAATTTCGAGGTCAGAGACTGGGAGTCACTTCCCATTCCGGTACAATATATTTGTTGCAGCCATCGACGTATGACGCAGGCTTCTCACTGGAGCGAAGACAACTACAGACATTATATTGCTGCATTCCAACACTACACACGCTTGGTTTCCAATCAGATACAACAGGTATTGGAGGCTCTCTATTCCACTCCTCCCGGAAGAAATACCATCGTAGTCCTGTTAGCAGACCATGGCGACGGCATGGCTTCGCATCGAATGGTGACCAAACACATCAGTTTTTACGAAGAGATCACGAATGTTCCTTTTATCATTGCCGGCCCGGGTATTGTGAAAAGAGATAAACCGGTAGACGAATTGCTCACCCATCCTACCACAGATCTGCTACCCACCTTGTGTGAACTGGCAGGGATTGCTGTTCCCGAAGAAAAGCCGGGTATCAGCCTTGCTCCTTTTCTGTGGGGTAAAGAACAGGCAAAAATTCATCCGTATGTAGTTTCCGAATGGCACAGTGAGTATGAAATAGTTGTTTCACCCGGACGCATGGTTCGCAGTCCCCGCTACAAATATACCCACTATCTTGAAGGAGAAGGAGAAGAACTTTATGACCTTTACAACGATCCGGGAGAAACGGTGAATCTGGCCCGGAATGAGGCCTATAAAGAAATACTGGCAGAACACCGGTTGATGCTGGACGACTATATCCAACGTACAGAGGATGACTACCGTACATTGAAAGTAAAAGCAGATCCTAAATGGAGACGACATACTCCGGGATATCCTCACCATGAGGGACCAACAGCACGCTGAACGAGATAGAAAGTCAGACTAATGGAAATTCTATCAGACTACCGGATAATTTCATTTCATCACTGGATAATTCGATTAGCTGTACAGGATAATACCCATCAGCTCTACAAGATAATTCGGTTTCATCACTGGATAATTCGGTTAGCTGTACAGGATAATACCCATCAGCTCTACAGGATAAATCGATTTCATCACTGGATAATTTGGTTAGCTGTACAGGATAGTTCATTTAGCTGTACAGCATAATTCGGTTAGCTGTACAGGATAATAAACTTCGAATAAGGCTTCTTTGTATCAGGAATAATCAGACCTTTTCTATATGCTTTCCTGTAAAAGACAAGTTACGATACCCTATTCTACATCCAGCAAGCAACGTATTTGTCTCAGAAAGTTTGCTTTCCAGGCAACAATAAATCTCTGAAAATCCTCTTCTTTATCATAAAAAAGAGAAACGATAATGGACTTGGACAAGAAAGGAAAAACCAACTGACTGTAAAAAGTAACAAAGAGTACCGACATAGGAACCGTACGTATATGTCCGGCTTCCATCTCTTTGCGTATCACTTCCAATACATCTTCTATATAATTCTGAAAATGTAGCGACTCGATCGTTTTCATCAGATGAGCCATATCCCTCCGTCCTTCATCCAGAATGAAACGGGGAAGAGAAGGGTTTTCACTGAATATACGGATATATTCATCCACCACCTTTTCTATCTTTTCCATAAAGGGAGTCTCTTCACAAAAGATCAATTGTATACGGGGAAGAAAAGAGAGTACCAACGAACCAAACACTGCCTGAAACATCTTTTCTTTGGTACGAAAATAATAATGCAACGTAGGGCGATTGATCCCGGCAGCTACTGCGATCGCACTCATATTTGTTTTTTGAAAGCCATTCTCCACAAACAACCGACGGGCTACCTCAATGATTCTCTCTTCAACAGATTGTATATTTTCCATAAAAACGATTGTTTACTTCAGATGATTTACAAACAACAACAGACGATTGATCACATTCACATCACTGACTCCGCTGTCAAAGTCCAGAGAAAGCAGATTCATCTGGGGATACAGGGTCTTGACACGTTTCTCCACTCCTTTTGAGATGACATGATTGGCTATACAGCCAAAGGGCTGCAGGCTAATCACATTGTAATTCTCATTCCTGGCACAAGAGATCACCTCTGCCGGCAGCAGCCACCCTTCTCCAAACTGAGCAGATAGGGAGACGACTTCTTTTGCATGATGAGCTTCTTCAAAAATATCAGTAAAAGGAGTAAAATACCGAAAAGCAGAACCCTTCCGGTTGACGGTATCTATGTGTTTTCTGATCACCGCATATACTGCCCTCAGCACAAAACCGGGCACGACCGTTCTTTCCAGATTCGTTTCCCGATTCACCCTGCTGTTTACAAAACTCTGTAAGAAAAAAGGAGTAAGCAAAGGAGGGATCACTTCGATCCGGTGACCGACCAGCCAACGTACAATATCTTTGTGTGAGAAAGAGTTATATTTCAGATAGATCTCTCCAACAATTCCTACCTTTGGCAGAGAGACATCTTCCCCCACCATACCATCAAAGGCTGCGGCAGCTTCTCCCAACAAGCCCATCAATCGCCTGCGATCGTTCTTCCCTATCGCCTTCTGTGCTTCATTCAGGTAATGATCCCGCAAGCGGGTTGCTTCTCCCTCCTGTTTCTCCCTTACCACAGAAGCATAATAGAATTTAGACAGGCAATCACTGTAAAGAACAGTTGTGACAACCATAGGCAAGATACGCAACCAATCTATCCGGAAACCGGGCTGATCATTGACCAACCCACTGCCCATAGCTATGGATATAACCGGTACCTCTGCAAAGCCAGCGTCTGTCATTGCTTTCTTGATCAGTGATATATAACTGGATGCACGGCACTGCCCCCCCGTTTGAGTGATGGCCACAGCGGTCTGCCGCGGATCATATCTGCCACTACGCAACGCTTTCAGGATATCTCCGACGATCAGGGTGGCGGGGTAACAAACTTCATTGTTTGCATAACGAAGACCATATTCGGCAGAATCCGTATCACTGGGTGGCAGGATCTCCATCTCATACCCGGCCAGTTCGAATAAAGAAGGCAACAACGGTGATATGAATTCGGTAAAATGAGGAGCGATGATCTTACGTTTCCGGTCAGACTTTTCGTAGCTTGCTGTTGTCGCAAAAGGAAGTATCTCCTGTTTGTCTTTCCGGTTGAATCTCAGGCTTTCTA
>DALZBD010000411.1:0-3964 GCA_031977515.1 Bacteroides sp.
GTTTTTCCTTATTTATTGAAAAAATCAAAATGATACTATTCTATATCTTTTGCTATTTTCATGATTTTGCTTTTTCCCTTTCGGAATGGATGTTTTTCCCGATCGATCCTTCTTTTTATAGAAAATAGTCTGTGTATATTTTTTTGATTATTGAGTAACGGGAATTTGCCTGATAAGAAAAGGTAGACAGTAAAAATTGAAAGAGATTTTCCGGGAAAGAATAAGAAGGGAAATGATTGTTTTCGGGAGTGTCTGTGAATCGGAATTCCTGTAAATATATAGGATTGTATGTTAGACTTCTTTGCAATTGAAATAAGCGTGTTTTTTGTTTTCGCAAAAGGGAGTATGGTGGTAGGATAAAAAAGAAAAGAGCGGGTCTTATCAGGCCTGCTCTTTTCTATAATAATGAGGATTTTCTTAGTGAAGAATTTTAAACACCAACTCCCGTAAAATATCTCCATCGCTCATCGAAGCGTTCTTTACTCCTTTTGATTTTGCGTCGGCATATCGTATTTCACCAATGATCTGCATCGTCTTTACGCCGTTGTATTTTCCCATAGCTGACAGGTATTCACGAGCCTGCCACGGGCTTCTAAGTCCCAGCATGGTGGCTATTCCCTGGTCGTTTTTTTGTGGTGCATAATAGGCCAGCATCAGATTGGAATAGAAGTTGAAGAGCAGGGAAAGTGTCATCTGTATGGGATTTGTTTTCGGATTCTCCTCAAAATATTTTATTATCTTATTAGCCTTTAATATATCTTTCTCGACGAGTGCGCTACGCAATTCGAAGTTGTTATAGTCTTTG
Source organism: Bacteroides sp. (assembly GCA_031977515.1). Lineage (GTDB taxonomy): Bacteria > Bacteroidota > Bacteroidia > Bacteroidales > Bacteroidaceae > Bacteroides. Next base: position 806 of record DALZBD010000411.1, read on the forward strand.
CTGATCCCTATATTTTTTTCGATCTGTTCGGGTGTGACACGCAGCTGTCCTTGGGGTAATGTGATGATCAGCTTCTCCAGTTCTCCCGTCAGACGGTGCAGATCGGTTCCAACGAAGTCGGCTACCATAGCGGTAGCTTTGGGGTCCATATCCACCCCTTTGGCTTTCATATAAGAGGTAATGAAAGCAGGTAGCTGGGCCTCTTTTATCTTTTTCGATTCGAACAATACACCTGCTTTGGCTACTTCCGCTGCCAGCTTCTTCCGGCGATCCAGTGTACCGTGTTTGTGGCAGACTACCAATATCGTAGACTGAAGTGGTTTTTGCAGGTAGTAGTATAGCTCTTCTATGTTTCGTATGGCTTGTGCTTCTTTTACAACAACCACCTGCTTTTCACACATCATCGGGTAACGCTTTGCAGCATTGATGACCGTAGCAACGTCTACGTCTGCACCATATACGACGGTCAGATTGAATTCTTTTTCTACATCAGTGAGTATGTTGTCTGTGATGTAATCAGCAATCAGGTCGATATAATACGGTTCTTCTCCCATCAGGTAATAGATGGGATGATAGGTTCCGGCCTTTAGTTCCCGGAGTATGTCCTCACAGGTGACTTCTTGTTTTGCCATATTGGGTTTCCGGTAGGATTACCAGTTAAATTTCAGGTGTCTTACTGTCTTTTCTTCGTCAATGATCATACGCAGGGATGCAATCCCAAGCTCTACGTGTTCGGTTACGAAATTCTGTGTGACCACCGTGTCGCTTTTGTCGGTTTTCACTCCTTCGGGTATCATGGGCTGGTCGGACACAAGCAGCAAGGCTCCGGTGGGAATGCGATTGGCAAAACCTACACTGAAGAGTGTGGCTGTCTCCATATCTACTGCCATTGCACGTGTTTTGCGGAGGTATTCCTTAAATTCATCGTCGTGTTCCCAGATCCGGCGGTTGGTAGTGTAGACAGTACCTGTCCAGTAGTCGCGACCGATGTCACGTATGGAAGAAGAGACTGCGCGTTGCAGCATAAATGCAGGCAAAGAGGGCACTTCGGGCGGGAAATAGTCGTTGGAAGTTCCCTCTCCCCGGATGGCGGCAATAGGCAGTATCAGGTCTCCTATCTGATTCTTTTTGTTGATCCCTCCGCATTTGCCCAGAAAAAGGCAGGCCTTGGGTTTGATGGCTCCCAACAGGTCCATGATAATGGCTGCATTGGGACTTCCCATACCGAAATTGATGATGGTAATGCCCTCAGCTGTAGCCGAGATCATATTCGCGTCTCTGCCCAGGACAGGAACGTCAAATTTCTCTGCGAAGATATCTACATATTTACTAAAATTGGTCAGGAGGATATACTCACCAAAGTCTTCCAGATTCCGTTTGGTGTATCGGGGTAGCCAGTTTGCTACGATTTCTTTCTTTGTTTTCATACTATTTCGTTAAATTTGTACTTCCTTTCCCGGAAGTAATTATTTAACGTACAAAAATACGAAATGTTATCATTAAACCTGCCTGTCTGTGACTTGAAAATTAGCAACCGTGATGGAAAAAACATCATTTTCGATAAGATCCGTCGTCGGTATGTTGCCTTGACACCGGAAGAGTGGGTACGGCAGCATTTCGTTCATTTTCTGATCGACTACAAAGGGTATCCCTCCTCATTGATGGGAAATGAGATCCTGCTTCATCTCAATGGTACACGTAAACGGTGTGATACAGTATTGTACAACAGAGATTTATCTGCAAAGATGATCATTGAATACAAAGCTCCTCACATAGAGATCACTCAGGCGGTTTTTGATCAGATCTGTCGGTATAACTTTGTTTTGCGTGTGGATTATTTAATTGTTTCCAATGGGTTGCAACATTATTGCTGTCAATTGGATTATATAAATCAGACCTATTGTTTCCTGCCGGATATTCCGGAGTATTCTGCTTTGTGAAGACTGAGTCTTGCTACGTTTTAATTGTTCAGGATTGTTTGCTATACCAACCACAATTACGTTTTTCTTTGTGATTGGGGAATATTTCTCTGCAACTTGAAAGGATATATAAGGTGAATATTCATGGATAAGGCGAATGTTGTGTATATGATATGTACCATTTATTTAGTCTATAAGAAGTATATGGTTTACGATGTATCTGTAGCCTTGAAGAGGCGTTACAATCCAGTCCGGGGTAAGTAAAGCACAGGGAACCGTAGCGAACGCCATCCCAGGGATAATAATAGTATGTAGAGAAAAAGAGTTCTGAAAGAACGGTATAAAAAAGGCATATTCGATCTGTTTTTTATGCCGTTCTTTCAGAACTCCTGATAAAAAATAACGTTTGAAGTCCTGGGGTGGCGTTGGTCTTCGTATCCTCAGACCTTCCTGACCCCAGGCTAACTTGTAACGCCTCTTCAAGGCTACAGATACACTGTGAATCATATATATACTAATGTTGTAGATTAATTAAACTAATGCTGTAGGTTAATATTATAAACTAATATTAAATAGATAGTACATCATATATATTCACCTTTGACCCACTTTTCTGATAAACAAAAATCGGCAGACTTTTATAGAAAAAGCCTGCCGATCTATATGCATTTTGATCCGGAGATGTGATTATCTTCTGGATTTCTTTTCTTCTACCTTCACTTCTACCTGTATACCTGCCAATTCCGGGTCGATCATGATACGTCCGCAATATTCACACACGATGATCTTTTTACGTGAACGGATGTCTAATTGTCTCTGGGGCGGTATTTTGTTGAAGCATCCACCACAAGCGTCACGTTGCACATATACCACTCCCAGACCGTTGCGTGAATTCTTACGGATACGTTTAAAGGATTGCAGCAAACGAGGTTCGATCTTTGTTTCCAGTTCTTTTGCTTTATCGCGCAGTTTTTCCTCTTCCTGTTTGGTTTCGGCCACGATCTCATTGAGTTCGCTTTTCTTCACGTCGAGGTCTTTCTGACGTTCTTCCAGAGCTACCACGCTGTTGGCTACTTCTTCGGATTTTATTTTTTCTTCTCCGGTGAACTCGCGGATGCGTTTTTCGCAAAGTTCGATCTCCAGATTCTGGAATTCGATTTCTTTGGTCAGGAAGTCGTACTCGCGGTTGTTGCGTACATTGTCCTGTTGCGATTTATATTTATCTACGGTCGACTTTGCC
>DALZBD010000412.1:0-3959 GCA_031977515.1 Bacteroides sp.
AATCATTGTTAAAACAAATACCGCCACTTCCCGGATGGAAGTGACGGCATTCTATAGGACGTAACAAATTACTCTTCTGTTTGTTTGGCTTCAAATTCTTTGATCAGCTTATCCTGTATATCCGAAGGAACTAATTCGTAGCTGGCAAACTTCATAATAAATGAAGCACGACCTCCGGTCAGAGAACTTAATGCTGTGGAATAGGAAGCCATCTCTTTCAAAGGAACACGAGCAGATAGTTTCTCAAAACCCTTTTCGCTACTCATTCCCATGATCATGGCACGACGTCCCTGCAGATCTCCCATGACATCACCCATCTTATCGGAAGGGACAAATACCTCCACATCGTAAATAGGTTCCAGGATCTTCGGTCCGGCATTCTTAAATGCATCGCTGAAGGCATTTCTTCCCGCCAGCATAAAGGAGATCTCGTTGGAATCTACCGGGTGCATCTTTCCTTCATATACGATCACACGTACATCACGCGCATACGATCCGGTCAAGGGTCCCTGTTCCATACGCGACATGATTCCTTTGAGGATAGCAGGCATGAAGCGGGCATCGATAGAGCCCCCTACGATACTGTTAATAAAGACTAACTTGCCACCCCACTCCAAAGGAATTTCTTCTGTTCCGCGCACATTGATCTTGAATTCCTGTCCGTTGAACTTATAGATTTCGGGCACAGGCATACCTTCCTGATAAGGCTCGACGATCAGGTGTACTTCACCAAATTGTCCGGCACCTCCGGATTGTTTTTTATGTCTGTAATCCGCACGCGCAGCTTTCGTAATGGTTTCGCGGTAAGGGATCTTGGGCTCCTCGTAATTCACCTGAAGCTTTTCATTGTTTTCCAGACGCCACTTAAGGGTACGCAGGTGGAATTCTCCCTGACCATGTACAATGATCTGCTTCAGTTCTTTGGATTGCTCAATGACCCAGGTAGGATCTTCCTCACGCATACGGTTGAGCACAGACATCATCTTTTCCGTGTCGGCTTCATTCACCGGTTTGATGGCACGTGAATATTTGGAATTGGGATATTTGATAAAGTCGAACCTATACGTACAGTCTTTACCATTTAATGTATTACCCGTCTTCACATCTTTCAGTTTCACCGCGGCACCGATATCACCCGCCTGTAGTTCTTCCACCTTAATACGGTTGGAACCTGCTACCACATACAACTGTGCGATACGCTCTTTGGAACCCCGATTCTGGTTGACGAGGTCGTCTCCTTCACGTACTTTACCGCTCATCACCTTAAAGTAAGATACTTCGCCGATATGAGGCTCCACGCTGGTCTTAAAGAAATAGAGCGAGGTGGGCCCATTTACATCCGGAGCCACTTCTACTCCTTCCGTAGTGACTACCTTAGGCATTTCGGAAACAAAAGGAACCACATTGCTCAGGAATTCCATCAATCGTCTTACACCCATATCTTTTCCCGCACATACGCAGAATACCGGAAACATACCACGGGCCACCAATCCTTTGCGGATACCTTCACGCATTTCGTCTTCCGTGAGTGAGTCCTTCTCAAAGAATTTTTCCATCAGTTCTTCGTCGTTCTCCGCGGCTGCTTCCACCAAGGCTTTGTGCCATTCCATGGCTTTGTCCATCTCTTCCGCAGGTACATCTTCAATCGTAGGTGCACCGCCTTCCGGCTTCCAGGAATATTTCTTCATCAGCAGTACGTCGATCACCGCATTGAAATCGGGTCCTGTACTGATCGGGTATTGGATAGGAACCACCTTAGAGCCATAAGCGTCTTTGAGCTGCTCCAGTATATTGTCATAATCACACTTCTCGTTGTCCAGCTGATTGACCACAAAGATCACCGGTTTATTCAGCTTTTCCGTATACCGGAAATGGTTCTGTGTACCCACTTCCACTCCATACTGCCCATTCAGCAGCAATACAGCCGTATCGGTCACATTCAGGGCAGTCACCGCACCTCCCACGAAGTCATCCGAACCCGGACAATCGATCATGTTGAGTTTCTTGTTGTTCCATTCTACATGAAATACGGTAGAAAACACCGAGTATCCATACTCCTGTTCTACCGGGAAATAGTCACTCACCGTATTCTTCGCAGCTACGGAACCTCTACGTTTTATAACTCCACTCTCGAAAAGCATCGCTTCCACGAGAGTGGTTTTCCCAGAGCCAGAACTTCCCAGAAGGGCAATGTTCTTAATTTCGTTAGTCTGATATACTTTCATGATATATAAGATTTAAATAAATGACCGGGTATGGATTTCATACCTTTAACTTAAAGCGAGGCGCAAATTAAAAATTTATCGTGTCAAAAACAATTAATTAATCCTGTTACAAAACATTGTTCTGTAACATGCGATATAGAAAAGAACCTTTTTATTACCTTTGTTTCCGGAAACCCCCTCATAGAAAACAACATGCAAAAATACCTGATCCTATTCTTAACACTCATTTTCTTTTGCCCTCCTGCCGGTAAAGCACAGGAAAAACGATCTGCCCCCCTCATTGGCATATCCTGTTCGCACCCGAATGATTATTCATCTGTACGTCGTACGTATACGGAATCGGTACTCAAAGCCGGTGGCATTCCTTTAGTGATACCGATCCTGGAAGATGAGGAGGCACTCATACGCCTGATCGATCTGATAGATGGCATCGTATTGATCGGTGGAGAGGATATACACCCCTCTTATTATGGCGAAGAGCCTATCGAACAGTTGGGAAATGTGAATGATGTACGGGATGTGTATGACCTGACTCTCATTCGTCGGGCAGCAGATCGCAACATTCCGATGCTGGGAATCTGCCGGGGAGAACAGCTGATCAATGTTGCTTTTGGTGGTTCGCTTTATCAGGACATCCCGGCGCAATATCCCGATACTACCGTCAATCACAACCAGAAAATACCCAGTAGTGAAGCCACACATACGGTACAACTACAACCCGGATCTGTGCTTGCGGAGGTGCTGAAAGAGACAGTGATCTTTACAAATACCCACCACCATCAGGCCGTAAAAGAGGTAGCACCCGGTTTCGTTGCCACCGGATGGGCTTCAGACGGTATCATCGAGGTCATTGAATCGGCAGAAGAGCGCCCCATCTGGGGAGTGCAATTCCATCCCGAAGGACATACGTATGCAGGTGATACGGTGATGGTGCGGATATTCGATTTCCTGATAGAGAAGGCAACTACATTTCGCAAGGCCAAAGAGATACACAGCCGCATCCTTTCGATAGATTCTCACACGGATGCTCCGTTGCGTTTCAAAGAGGGTTTCGGACTGGCCGGGCGGGAAGAGCCGCAGGTGAACCTTCCGAAGATGGAAGAGGGGAAACTGGATGGACAGTATCTGGCAGCCTGGGTGGCCCAGAAAGGAAGAGATCCGGAGAATACCCGGAAGGCTGTAGCACGGGTAGACGAACTGATCGATGCGATTTATCAGGAGGTAGAGCTGAATAGTGACAAATGTGCCATTGCAAAGACACCTGCCGACCTGGAACGGTTGAAAAAAGAGGGTAAAAAGGCCTTTTATATAGGTATTGAAAATGCATACGGTGTGGGGAAAGATCTTTCGGCCATCAAACGTTTCCGGGACAGAGGAGTTACCTACATCACCCTGTGCCATACACGCAACAATGACGTGTGTGACAGTTCTTCCGATCCCCTCGAAGAATGGGGTGGCCTGAGCCCGTATGGCCGGAAGATGATCCGGGAGATGAACCGCCGGGGTATGATGATCGACCTTTCTCATGCTTCGGAAAAGACTTTTTATGAAGTAATCTCCCGATCCAAAGTTCCCGTGATCGCTTCCCATTCTTCTGCCGCGGCACTATTCGCTCACGACCGCAACCTTACAGACGATCAGTTGCGTGCGCTGGCAGCCAACGGAGGTGTAGCTCAACTCTGCCTGGTGGATGAATTTCTCCATAGTGATCCTTCGAAAGCCTCTTTGTCGGAT
>DALZBD010000413.1:0-3951 GCA_031977515.1 Bacteroides sp.
TGTTCTTCCATTGCGATAGGTATTGGGTAAATAAATATAATAGTAAATGATAAATGCAAGTGATAAAAGAATGACAATCATCCTCATGGCGTTGGGTGCCTGCGTATAACGGGTAAAGAAGCCCTCTATAAAACCCGCCACGACAAAAATAGGCACGGTACCCACCACGATCTTCAATCCCCGATAGGCTCCCCGGCGAAAAGAGGTCATACGCGAATAGGTGCCTGGAAAGAGCCATCCGTTGCCGAGGGCTATACCGGCTGCCCCGGCCACTACAATGGCAGAGATCTCCAGGGTGCCATGTAGCCAGACTGCCAGTACGGCCTCTCCGAGTACTCCCTGCTGATACAGGAACGCATGGAATGCCCCCAGCATCACCCCGTTCTGTAGCAGGATATATCCTGTACCGAAACTGGTGATCAGCCCGAAGACGAAAGCAACCAGGGCTACCCGGATATTGTTGACAGTGATCCCCAGGAACATGGACAGTTGTGGAGAGTTGCCATACACAGCCATGGGGTCTCCGTTCTCAATATTCCGTAACGTCATATCCACATATCCGTCTCCCATGATCATCCGTACAAATGAATCATCGTTCAGTGCCGATATCAACCCGATGACGCAACAAACAGAAAAGATCACAAACGACGTGAACAGTTCTTTACGCGCATCGTACATGGTTTGTGGCACTTCCTGAGACCAGAAAGTAAGAACACGGGACCACTTCTCCCGCTTGTTGCGATAGATAATATGATGTAGGTCCGCTGCCAGGTTGTTGAGGTAAAGAGTGATGCGTGATCTGGGGTAATGTGTACGGGCAAAGGAAAGGTCTGCGACAAGATCGGTATATGCATCCGCAAGGCGATCGGGCGACTGTCGGCTGCTGTTTTTCACAAGCGACTCTGTCTCCTCCCACTTCTCCAGATTCTTACGGATAAATATTACTTCTTTCATTCTCTAAATTGTGCCCATACTCCCGGCGGAGCATCTGTTCCGTTCCTGTCGGGCAGGATGCTCTATAAAGACATCTGTCCCGGCCGAATAGTCTATTTTCAATCCAAATATACGGATTTTACAGAAAATAACAGTAAACTCCCTGCAAACAGTGAACAAAAATAACAGAAATATGATATATTTGCAATCCAACAAGCAATTGTTTTTAGAAGAATGGCAGATTCAACAATTATTACCGGACAATACGTGACCATCGAACAGGTGCCTGCCAGTATAGGCGAGCGTATCGTGGCACGTCTGTTCGACTATCTGTTCATCGGTCTGTATATTATGTTCATGGTGACCATAAGCTACCGGCTGACTATGTACAGTCTGTGGGACGATGCATGGATCATGATCATATACATTCTCCTCTACTTTCCGGCTGTTTTCTACTCCTTATTGATGGAGACATTCAACAACGGTCAGAGCCTGGGCAAACGTCTTATAGATATACGCGTCACCAAAATAGACGGATCTACTCCCACATTCAGTGCCTACCTGCTTCGCTGGCTGCTCTTTGGAGCCGACAGGATCTGCGGATTGGGGTTGTTGTGTATGGTACTTTCCTCCAAAAGTCAGAGACTGGGCGATATGGCCGCAGGTACCATGGTAGTAAAGGAAAAGAACTATCGCAATCTGAAAGTAAGCCTGCGCGAATTCGACTACCTGGCACAGGGATATCAGCCTTTTTTCCCGGAAGCAGCAGACTTTACTTTGCAACAGGTCGAACTGATCTCCAAAACATTGAACACGCCAACTAAAGACCAGACAGAAAAGATCAATCTGCTGGCCTCCAAGATACGCCCGAAACTCTCTACCAGACAGAGCTCTATGGACGACTCGCTGCTGCTGGAAACCGTAGTGAAGGATTTCCATTATTATGCACTGGAAGAGAGTCTGGCTATTTAATCCAACAGACAGCCGGGTAATAAATGTATTCTTTTCTGAGCCTTCACTCCATCCGGACGTTCTCTATTGCCTCATAAAGTGCAATCGTTTCATCCGGGCTACTGCTATTTAAAAACACAGGAATATCATTCTTTCTTTTTATATGAATAACAGGAGTGAGTTCATTTCTTAAAGACATATAACATTTTTCTCCATTTTTCAATTTGAAATAGCCCAACCTCCTGCCCATGAACGACATTCCATTCGTCCGCAACGTTATCCCCGGAAAATCTTGTTCCAGAATTACATCTGAGATATCTGATACAGGAATATCAATGGGATAAGAACCTTTTATACCGATCCTGTCTTCACTGACAGTGATAGTGTCCGTTTTATCCGAGAAAGATGTACCAAACATAGAATACCCCACACCAACCAGAAATAAACAAAAGAGGGCAATAGATACATACTGCCATCTGCTGCCCTTCATGATCCTCATCATCCATAGACCTGCAACCAGAGCCATAATTACTAACAAATTGACATTTATTGTCTGAAGGGTTGAGGACTCAACAAAAAATGAAAGAATACATTCTGTAGTGAAAATAACCCCTGCCAAAGAAAAGATCAATAACCGGAGGTAATGTATGTATTTGTGATTTGCACACACAACTTTATCCGGTAGGATCAGTTGAAAGAATCGTTTTAAGTACAAGCCAGATAACACAAGCAGGCTTATGATCACTAAAATAAAAATGTACTTCATTGTTCGGTCGATATTTAAATTACTCCATGCAACTATATTTTTCAGAAAAGTCCATTAAAACAACCCTACTTATATAATTGCTCCTATACAAAACTCCCTGCCCTGTAATCCCATACTATCAGGGAATCACAAAGCAGGGAGTTGTTTTGCATCACCAGGGTTTCCACCGCAGTCAGATCATTCTTCTTCCTCCAGAGAATCCCCGTATTCCATATCACCCTGTACCACAAAGAGAAGTTCCTCGGGATCAAAATCACCGATCTCGTCTTTCTTTGCCTCCTGAGCAAGATACTCAGCTACCTTTTCGAGGTCAATATCTACATATCCCTCTTCGTCGGGCTCTGCATCCAGGATACCACTTTCGACATAATAGTCATCCATTGTGTCGATAAAGTAGTAAAGTTGCTCGTCAGAGAACTTCTCCTTCAATTCCTGAGGCAAATAATTCCTGATGTACTCGACCGTCTTTTCGTAGTCGCCCTCATCATTTAATAAAAAATCATCTTCGAGTGCCATAATCTTTTCTTTTTTTAGATTACTTACAAGGAATACTATCTCTCTCCTGCAAATGATCTTTTATCAGACCATTCGCCAATTGCTGTCAGTCTCAGAGCAGGGCTTTGATCTTTTCGTCGTAGGTGCTTTTGGGAGCACTGCTGACTACTTTATCCACCAACTCACCATTTTTGAGGAACAAAACTGTAGGGATGTTACGCACACCAAACTGAGCAGGCAGATCTGTGTTTTCATCCACATCGCATTTCCCAATGATCACCTGTCCATCGTACTCACTTGCCAGTTCCTCTATAATAGGAGCAACTGCTTTACAGGGACCACACCAGGGCGCCCAAAAATCTACAACTACCGGTTTGCCCTCTGCGAGAAGCCCTTCAAAATTGCTGTCTGTAATTTCTAAAGCCATTTCTGTAAAAGTTTAAAAATGTTAGTTATTAAATTTAGATAATATTCTTCACAAAGATGCTATTTTCTTCTCTATAACCTGATTCATCGCTTGCAACAAGCCAGTGATATCCCAGGCAACAGGAAGAGGCACAACAAAAAGAAAAACAGAAAAGTTTCAAACAGACAACAAAATCCTGATAATCTATACAATTTACCTACTTAATACCTCTGTTTTTCTATTTTACAAATAGAGTGAAAGCCGAAAGCAGAGAAGCAAACTTGTTTGCATGCTATGCCAAGGCGCATCCTATATTCTACAAATATAGTGAAAGTCATTTTCAGACAAAAGAACACAAGAACAAAAAAGATGAAGAAATACAGTTTCTTCAAATAAACAC
>DALZBD010000414.1:0-3937 GCA_031977515.1 Bacteroides sp.
GCATGCGGAAAATGCAGAAAATGAAAGATTTGTATGAGAAGGGTGAACTCACCAATACCTTTGTCCTTCCTGCCTGGAAACGCTGTTTCGATATCGTTTTCACCACAGGAGCTATATTGGCGTTGTCTCCGCTTCTGCTACTCACGGCTCTGGCCATTCGTCTGGAGAGCAAAGGCCCTATCATCTACAAATCCAAACGGGTGGGGAGTAACTACCGTATCTTTGATTTTCTTAAGTTCCGCTCCATGTATACCAATGCGGACAAACACCTGAAAGACTTCAATAATCTCAATCAATACCAGTTTGAAGAGGAAGAAGAGGTGATGATAGGTGATGATACGGATATTCCGGAAGAGGAAGAGATCCTCCTGATCTCGGATGATTTTGTGATCTCTGAGAATGAATACATCAACCAGAAGACACAGGAAAAGAAAAATTCGTTTGTGAAACTGGAGAATGATCCACGTATTACCCGTGTTGGAAAAATTATCAGGAAATACAGTATCGATGAATTGCCACAGCTGATCAATATTCTGAAAGGGGATATGTCTATTGTAGGCAATCGACCGCTCCCCATCTATGAAGCAGAGTTACTGACAAGTGACGAATACATCGACCGTTTCATGGCTCCTGCCGGACTCACCGGGCTCTGGCAGGTAGAAAAGCGGGGAGATGCCGGAAAGATGTCTGCCGAAGAGCGTAAGATGCTTGACATCAAATATGCCAAGACGTTCTCTTTCTGGTTGGATATAAAGATCATCCTGAAAACAGTAACTGCTTTTATACAAAAAGAGAACGTATAGGGATTTACGATTACTCCCTTCGGTCATGACCATTAATAATGATTTACATCAGGGAGCATTGAAATGACAAAATGTAATACGGAATTTTAAATAGACATAGAGATGGTTTATTCTTTATTCCATACGATCGACTGGATATTATTCCTTTGCCTGTCTGTATCGACTGGTTATCTGCTGATATTTGCCCTCCTGGGAGCCTTTCGCAAGAAAACTCCCTATACGGATATGGGACACTATCATCGCATCGGTATACTGGCTCTGGACACTCATCGTTTCACGGAATGGATACCTCTTTTGAATACCTGGCTACAACAGGATTACCCGGCTGAAAAATGGGAAATTATAATTGCTACCCCTCAGCATATGGAGTTACCACCTGGTTTTCCAGCAGGGAAAATAACTGTCATACAAACTGAAGATTCCCATTCTCAGGCCAATGTACTGCGAACGACTTTAGATCTTTTACCTAAAGAAGCTTACGATCTGTTACTGGTTATGGATACACAGACGTATGCTCCTACTCATTTACTGGCAGAAATCAACAAATCTTATAATGACAGTTCGGCGACCTTGCAGTTGCACCGTGTGTATGCTCATCGTAGTTCATATCCACAATTGTGGAATGCTATCGGTGAAGAAATACGCCGATCCATATACAGCAAAGGTCATAATAAAATCGGGTTATCGGCTGCGCTGGAAGACAGTAGCTTTGTGCTGAACTACTCCTGGCTGTCCGAGTCCCTGGAAGAACTCCCTGAAAATTTTACCTGTCGCGATGTGGAGTTGTTGCTATTGCGTGAAAGAGAGTATATTGATTATCTGGATCATCTTCACCTGACCAGCCAGAAAGAAATAAATACCGCTATTTTCTATCGCAAACAAAAACAAACTTTTTCCCAGCAATACAGACGTTTCTTCCGTTCGCTTCTTTGTCTGCCAGAAGGTATTTTCAGATTGAATCGGGATCTGATAGACCGTTCATTGCAATGGGTCATACTCCCTCCTATATGGCTGCTTCATTTGACGGGACTGATGTGCATGGTCACTTTGTATTTCCAGTGGATGCTATCTATCAAATGGTGGATGTTACTATTTGTCCTGTTGTTTGCCCTGGCACTTGCCACCCCAAACTACCTGGTGGATAAATCTTTCAATAACGCCCTGAAACGAGTTCCTTTTTATATACCCGGGTGGTTTTTCTCCTTTTTCCGGAAACAAACAGTAAAATAACTCCGGTACAATCCTATTCATGTAATTTATTGCCATAAAATAGCCCACTATGAGTCTACAATCGTTGAAAGAAAGAATAAAAAAAGATCCTGCTTTGAAGAAAGCAGTTCACCGGTTTATCATGCATCCGGTGAAAACACGCCCCAACTGGTGGATACGTATGTTTGACTTCCTGTATCTCAAACGAGGTAAGAAATCGGTCATCTACCGGAGTGTACGCAGAGATCTCCCTCCTTTCAACCGTTTCTCTTTGGGTGATTATTCAGTGGTAGAAGATTTCTGCTGCCTCAACAATGCGGTAGGTGATCTGATCATTGGCCATCATACCCGCATTGGACTTAACAATACACTGATTGGTCCTCTCACCATCGGTAACCATGTCAACCTGGCACAAAGCATTACCGTCTCCGGACTGAACCACAATTACCTGGATATAAACAAACGTATAGATGAACAGGGAGTATCTACTGAACCAATCGTCATAGAAGATGATGTATGGATCGGTGCCAACTGCACCATACTGGCAGGAGTCACTATTGGCAAGCACTGTATCGTAGCTGCCGGTAGTGTAGTTAACAAATCCATACCTCCCTATTCAGTATGTGCAGGTGTACCTGCCCGTGTCATGCGACAATATGATCCGAAAAGTGGTGAGTGGAAGAAACCTGTTAAAGAATGATCTACCCACAAATAGGGAGAAAAAACAAGAAATATACCTTAAATGAGTGATTGCGTAGTACCTGAATACCAACTATCTTTGCAGTATCAGAATTTAATTAGTTAGTCATAATTTTATTACGTAGCCACATTTTAAGTAAAATGATACAAAGAGGTGCCTGAGACAGGTACCTCTTCTGTTTTATATAACATCACTACAGAAAAGGGAATGCTGTTAAACAATCCTGGTACGATTGTTTAACAGGAAGGATTGGATTGTTTAACAGAAAGGGGGGGCTTGTTTAACAACGATCTGGTCTTTTTATGAATACAAATCAGCAAATAAGTTTACCTCCTTTTCCACAGAACTTTATCCACATCCATGCGTTATTGTTACCATAGACCTTTAAAAGACAAAAGCCATGAGTAAATTGATATTGGTAAGGCATGGAGAAAGCGAGTGGAACCGACAGAACCGGTTCACAGGTTGGGCAGATGTTAAGCTGAGTGAGAAAGGTATAGAAGAGGCAAGAGAAGCAGGACGACTGATCCGGGAGGCCGGATTGCTCTATGACCTGGCTTTCTCGTCGGTGCTGGCACGTGCCATACAAACGCAGCATTTGCTCCAGGAAGAAGCAGGACGCATGTGGGTTCCGGAGATACATCACTGGCGTCTCAACGAACGTCATTATGGAGCCTTGCAAGGACTGAATAAAGCGGAAACCGCAGAGAAATATGGAGAAGAACAGGTACATATCTGGCGCAGAAGTTTTGATGTTGCTCCTCCACTGTTAGAGTCTGATGATGAACGATGTGCATGGAACAAAGATCAATATAAAATGCTGGACAAGAGTGTCATTCCTATGGGAGAGTCTCTCAAGCTGACGATCCAACGGGTACTTCCCTTCTGGCAGGATTATCTGGCTCCTGTGTTGCTGGACAACAAAACTGTATTGGTGGTGGCACATGGTAACAGCCTGCGCGCTCTTATAAAATATCTGGATCAGATCAGTGATGAAGATATTGTAGGTGTAGAAATACCTACCGGTATACCGCAGGTATATGAGTTGGACGAATGGCTTGAACCCATTAAAAGTTATTATCTGAAAGAGTATTGATCGCTTAGACAGATCACTAAAAAAGTGGAAGCTTTATCACGATATAAGACTTATATGCTTTTCTCAGACAGATGAACAAAAGAACAGATTTTTAGTTTGTGACTTGTTTATAGTGAATTTCCTTCATAA
>DALZBD010000415.1:0-3925 GCA_031977515.1 Bacteroides sp.
AGGAGTGCTACCTACCCGGATACAAAGGAAGGAACATCCGGACCATCTTCTATAACCGGGCTACGATTTCGCGCTGTTCTTTAAAAAAATGAATACGATGAGCCTCGCCGGTTTCGGAGATGAGTGTGGAAGCCCGCTGAAGAGCTTTGGTCCAGGATTTCATCCGGTGATAGCTCTTATCATCGAAAGAGATCGTATCTATAATGGTAAACCACTTGAGCATAGAGAAACGGGTCTTCTCATTGATAGAGATGTAGGACATGGAGTTGGGAATATCGGTCTGGGAAACATAGATCCGAACCTGCTTACCGGTAGAGAAGCAACCCTTGCGGGCAATCTCTTCCATCTCGTCCAACAGGCGGAAAAACTCCTCTTTGATCTCTTCTACTTCACTCCGGGTAATCAGAGAGATTTCTTCAAAAAAGCGAATGTCATTGGCCAGAAAACGAAATATATTTTTGTCCAGAATAATATGGGTAAGGGCTATATTCCGGATCTCCTGGCAATAAACCTCATTGATATCCAGAAGTCGCTGCGGTGGACTGATCTGGGAATACCGCAGGGTACGTTCGGGTACTCCCTGCTGAAAAGTCCATTTGAGCAGGACCAGTTTATATAAAGGCAATGAAGGTACATAGAATATCTGTGGCAAGGTATTGGTGGCAATGGAAGATTCGGATTCCGGATAATCGGAAGCACTCCGCAAAACCTCGACAAAACCATCCAACATGACATAATCCGACTCTTCGGGTTTGAACAGATAATCCACATACGTCAATTGACAGGGACTGAATTTCTTATCATTCCCCAGGCTGATGATATTATCTATGGAGATCTGAAAAGCACGGGACAAAAGGACAATCTCATTGAACGAGAAATGCACTTCCCCCCTCAACCTACGATACACAGCTTCGCGTTCCAGAAAAAGGATATCCATCAACTTATTAGTAAGCTCTTTCCTGCTTCTTACCTTCGATCTGAGAACCTCGAGAAAAATAGTGTATGTTTTATTATCCTTCATTTTCAATTTGAAATATGCAACGTGTTTGTGTCAATAAACAATCTTCTACTCATACTAAAATAGCATATATAGGTGTGGACTACAATAGTACCCTGCAATACTCGGAATATTCACGTAATTACGCAAATAATACTTACTCGTTTTCCGTCAATTTGTTTTCTTTTTCACGTACGTTAACTTTTTACTTTGTCAACAAAACAGAAACAACAATGCAAGCATCCATGCACCAAACCATTTTTGTATTCTCCTTTTCCTACAAACATTTCTGCCTCACAGTTCCATAAGTCATCTGTCGCACAAGTAATGTACAGACTCCATCCTGTGCTTTTTGCAAGAAAGAATTTTACTATTCTATTTGTATTTCGTCTATGGAAAAGCAAACACGAAAGCCCATAAAAGAGTGCAGATATTCTTTGATTCTTCTGTATTCCTGTGACTGTCCGTCTTCATTCTTTTGTTGTTTTATTTGTTCACCACAATAAGAATTGTTACATATTTTAAGTTTTCAGAAAAAGAGCAAATAACCACAGAAGCAACCGTAAAAAGAGAGGGTCGGTAACAGACAAAAGATACATAAAAAAAGATTAACTCTATGTGGCACGTGCACCTGTCCGAGGAAAATTATTCTATCTTTGCACTCCGAAAAACCTTCTAATTCTCCCAAGCTATGTATATTACTTTAGGTATACTCTTATTCTCCATTGTATTTTTTGTCAGTGGCAAACTACGCTCCGACCTGGTAGCCGTATGCTCGCTGATCCTCCTATTGATTTTTCAGGTCCTGACTCCCGAAGAGGGGCTCACCGGATTTTCGAGTACGATTGTGGTCATGATGATCGGACTTTTTGTTGTCAGTGGTGCCATCTTCCAGACCGGACTGGCAAAGATGATCAGCAGCAAGATCCTGCGCCTGGCCGGAGACAGTGAGATCAGACTTTTCATTCTGGTGATGCTGGCCACTTCGGCCATCGGAGCCTTCATCAGCAATACCGGTACGGTGGCTCTGATGTTGCCCATCCTGGTGAGTCTGGCATCCAGCAGTGGTCTGAATGTCTCCCGCCTGCTGATGCCCATGGCCTTTGCCAGCAGTATGGGAGGGATGTTTACCCTCATCGGTACGCCTCCCAACCTTGTGATCGACGGGGTACTTCGCGACAATGGGCACGAAGGGCTCTCCTTCTTTGCCTTCGCTCCGGTGGGTATCATCTGTTTCTCTGTAGGCCTGCTGGTACTCATTCCCCTGAGCAAGTGGTTTCTCACGAAGAAGGATGGAAAGAATGAGAAAGGCAAAAAGAAAAATAAAAGTCTCAACGAGCTGGCCCGTGAATATCAGCTGGCCACCGACCTGTACCGGGTGAAGGTAAAAAAAGACTCCCGCCTGATAGGAAAGACCATCGCGGGGCTGAATGTATTCCAGAAGTATCGCCTCAATGTGCTGGAAGTGCGCCGGGAAAGCGGAGGGCGTTCGCCCTTCCTGAAATCGGTGAGCCAGAAACTGGCTACCCATACCGAGCTCGAACCAGACGATCTGATCTACCTGATGGGAGATTTTGAGCAGGTCGAACTGTTTGACAAAGAGTATGACCTGGAGATTGTGGATACGCATACCACAGAGACAGTTTCTACCGCCACGCCCGATCAGCCTACAGAGAATGCCCTGGATTTTTACGACATCGGTATCGCCGAGATTGTGTTGATGCCTACTTCCACCCTCAAGAATAAGACCATTCTCGAGATCAACTTCCGTCAGAGATACCACCTCAACGTGCTGGGTATACGCCGCAAAAGCGAATACATCCTCCATGACCTGAAGGATGTAAAACTGGAGACGGGAGATGTGATCCTGGTACAGGGACAATGGAAAGAGATCGGCCTGCTCAGTGAGGAGCAAAACGACTGGGTAGTACTGGGCCGCCCGCTGGAAGAGGCTACCAAAGTGACCCTCGACTACAAAGCACCCGTAGCTGCCATCATCATGGTAGGGATGGTAGCAGCCATGGTATTCGACTTCATCCCCATCGCTCCGGTCACCGCTGTGATGATCGCTGCCGTGCTGATGATCCTGACAGGCTGCCTGAAGAATGTCGAAGCGGCCTATCGCACCATCAACTGGGAAAGTATCGTGCTTATCGCGGCCATGCTGCCGATGTCATTGGCACTGGAGAAGACCGGGACTTCGGAGATCATCTCCCATTCGCTGGTCAGCGGGCTGGGACAATACGGCCCGATCGTGCTGATGGCAGGGATCTATTTCACGACATCGCTGATGACCATGTTTATCAGCAATACCGCCACTGCCGTATTGCTGGCACCTATTGCCTACCAGGCAGCCATCGGTATCGGTGTGAGCCCCTATCCGTTCCTGTTTGCCGTATCGGTAGGAGCAAGTATGTGCTTTGCTTCGCCTTTCTCCACGCCACCGAATGCTTTGGTGATGCCTGCCGGACAATATACCTTTATGGATTACGTGAAAGTGGGTCTGCCTCTGCAGATTATTCTGGGCATTATCATGGTCTTTGCACTGCCGCTGCTGTTTCCGTTCTGAACCGTTAGAGATGTGTAGAGACGTAAGGTATCGCGTCTAAAAAGGCATTGCGTCTAAAAAGGTATCACACTAAAAAAAAACATAAACAGACTCCTGTTATGCAGAAAATCATAGCCTATCCTCTTTCGATTATCTATTATCTGTTGTTCGGAATCACCCTGGTGATCTTTCAATTCATCCAATGGGTGTGTTTCAACCTGTTCGGCTATCAGGCTCACAAAAAAAGTGTGGATGCATTGTGCTTCTTTCTGGTGGCCAATACATACGTTTTAGGGACAAGGTATAAGATCCGCGACCTGCACAAGCTGCCTGAAGGAGTACCCCTGATCATTGCCGCCAACCACCAAAGTCTGTACGAC
>DALZBD010000416.1:0-3924 GCA_031977515.1 Bacteroides sp.
AATAAAGTTTTATCCATCAAATATACAAATAGTTCCTGGACCTGGGATTTGGATATTAATGATTTGACCTCTAAAAAATTAGTTTTGGAAGAAGAGGACAAAGAAGAAGGATGGTATGATAAATATACTTTCAGAAAGAAATAACTGAACTGAAACAAATGTATGTATCGATATAAGGGCTGAGTAAAAGTCCATACATTGAAGTATCCCCCTTGTTACGTATACCGTAGCAAGGGGGATTGCTTTCATTCCGGATTTCCGATATATCCTTATCACTGGCTACGACTGAACATACATACGAGCAATCCGGTCAGGGCAACATCCACCGATCCATCTGTTTGATCCATAGATCTGCCATGTGCCTGTGTGCGGCAGCCGTAGGATGTACTCCATCCCAAAGCCAATGGATGACCGGAACCGTAGGGAATTTCACCGCCAACGAATCTGTAAACAACCCGTAATAATTCAGATATTCTGCCTGATAATCCGAAGCTATTTTCTCTGTGATCTGTGCCAGGCTACGGATCAGACTGTCGTATCTGATGGCATCTTCCTGCGACTCCCGTCGCACTATACCTGCGGCAAAAGGGCTTCCAATGACCAGCTTTACCGATGGGATTTGTGCCAAGGTACGATCCAGTAGTTCCCGGTAAGATTGTTCCCAGACCTGCAAATCAAACTCTCCCTGCGGATCATTGATAAAGTACTCTACATCATTCACCCCCACCAGAATAGAAAGTACATCCGGCTTCAGGGCAATTACATCTTCTTCCCAGCGCGCAATGAGATGCGCCAGTGTATGCCCACTGATGCCCCGGTTATAAAACCGGTAATTGCAATCGGGATAATATCCCATATAGTGAGCCGCACAAAGATACATATACCCACTGCCAAACAAGTGATTCTGATCCCAATGGTTGCGCTCGCCAGAGGGTGTGGCCCCTCCTCCACCCCAGTTGCCGTCGGTGATAGAGTCACCTATATACAACACACGCAGTTCCGTACTGGCAGGCTCCTGAGCAGCCAACAGCCAGGTAAAGAATAAACAAAAAGTGAACGTAATTTTTTTCTTCGGGTTTATCATAAGTATAGAGATATTTGATCTCTTTCATCCAGTCTCTTCATTCTTCCGTGACAGATAAAAAAGATCTTAAAGAATCTTCCCTGCAAATGTATACAAATTTGATTCAGAAACAGACAACGAAGAAAAGATACGGGAAGAATTTAAAAGAAATACCACTACATACTATATTTCTCTTCACAGGCCCCGAAAACCTTTCTTATACAAAGCCTTTAGAAAAGGCTGTAAGAAAATCCAATATTGAAATAACCATTCAGATCTTTCTTTCCAGTCATAATCTTATGTTTGGAACTGCGGTTGGCAGGTTGCAGCCGGCTACTGAAATTATATACCAGTCCGGTCTTGCACGTCAGGATAATATGTTTAAAGAGATAGTATTCGTACATGATCCCACTCTTCACTTCGTATTTCTGAAACAGATAGGTTTTGTCTATCCCTTCCGGATAGACATAATAATTGGTGGTCTCCATCTCTGTTCCCAATGACAGGCGGCCGGTGGTTCCAAACGTCTTCCGGAAATAAAGGAACTGCGGCAATACAGTGGAAAAAGAGATCGTGGGGGTGAATTTATGGTCAACTGCAAACGCGGGCACAACGGGAATACGTACCGTAGGGCCGATAAACCCGGCCAGTCCTACCGTGAGGGTGGTGCGTTTGGTATTTTTCAGGATCATCCCTGCCAGGAGAAATGCATCGACCTGTTCGAGTCCTTTGTTGGATCCCTGGGTATGGATAGTGAGGTTGTAGACCGCCGTCTTGCCCCACAGTTTGGAGAGGTAGGTGGCATTGACAGCAGCCTGCCATACATGGGAGTGGAAGGCTCCGCCGTGGTATTGCTGGGGATATTCCGAAGAAAGCATTTCCACATCTCCGAAATTCATGGCCGCATAGTTGTAACGCAGCGAACTGCTGAGTACCCAACTATTTTTCCAGTAGAACGGAATATTCAGGGCCACCATCACCCGGTTCTGAGTCTCCAGTTTACCCTTCTCGTAAGGTTCCTTATGGAGCTTCCACCGATAATCGGCAGGAGTCAGGTAGTTGTACTGGACATCTACCAGACGGGTAGTAGGAAACCTGCTGGTGATTGCCTGCCCGGCTGCCTGCTGCTCCGGAGAGAAAGCACGCCTTCTGCTTCCCTGCACAGAATCGCCGGCGACCCGACTTTCACTGCCTACTTGCCCTGTACTACCTGTGGGAAGTTGCTGTGCACATAAAACACCACTCAGCCAAAGTCCCATACATACTCCTGTTATCTTACACCTGTTCATTATTTCTCTGATTTTTCTTTTCAGTTTCCCTATCTCTGACTGAGGTAATTGCAATTGTTTCATGCCATAACAAATCCGGACACAAACATGTTTTACTACGCCTCTTTCCCCGGGCTGTTTCCTCTGTCCTCTCTGCCTGGCGTATCCTTGTCTTTTACGTTATCACCTTTTGTGTCAGGATGCCCGTCAGCTCCTGCGTTTTCTTTCCGAAGGGTTGAAAAAAGAAAGGAGTATGTACAAACAGGCACTATCCGGAGCCGGAAGAATCTTTCCGGCAATAAACATCCCGCGCAGCAAAAACGTTAGCATACAAAGACCAACCAATCAATCAAAAGTATGGAAACAACCTATACAGCTGTAGTGCGTACCGTAGGCGGTAGAGAAGGACATATAAAATCATCAGACGGAGCACTGGATCTGCAGATCAGACCTCCCCGGGAGATGGGTGGACCGGAAGGCAGCTATACCAACCCGGAACAATTGTTTGCAGCAGGCTACTCGGCCTGTTTCGGTAGTGCCCTCAAGCACATGGCACTCCTGCAGCGCATCCGTATCGAACCGGACGTGACGGCCAAAGTGAGTATGTTTCGTAAAAACGAAAACGAAGGATACAGCCTCGCTGTGGAACTGGATGTGTACCTGCCGGGTATGGACCGGCAACAGGCAGAGCAGTTGGTCGAAGAGGCAGATCATTTGTGCCCCTACTCCAACGCGATCCGCAACAATGTGGAAGTGAAGATCAATTTATTTACGATCTGACGAATCCAAAATCGACGTAGTCAACTGAGGCGGTCGACGCAGTCAATTACTATTTACGATTGGAAATGCAGTTTTCGGACATAAGAACAAATATTTTTCTCTATAGCTTATTTGTCCAATATATCTTCTCTTTATTTGTTCTTATGTTCTTTTGTCTACATTCTTACTGTATTCTCAATCGTAATTGACTTCGGCGACCGTTGGTTGGTCAGATCGTAAATTTCTTCGCCATTGTCCGGTAGTCCGATGGCGACTTACCGGTATACCGTTTGAAATACCTTCCCAGGTAGGACTGATCCGGGAAATTGAGCTGGCTGGCTATCTCCTGGATAGGTAGCTGAGTCGATTGCAACAGTACTTTGATCTCCAGGATGATATGCTCGTTGATCAGATCTTTGGCCGATTTGCGATGGGTGATCTCCTTGGTGATATACGACAGGTAGCGGGGAGAAATGCACAATTGGTCGGCATAGAAAGCCACCTCCCGCTGTTCCCGGGAATATGTATGGATCAGGAAAAGGAACTTCCGGAACATCTCCAGGTAATGATCCGAAGAGTTGCTTTTCAGATGTTGAAAATGCCGGTGTGTCTTGTCGTAGGCTTCCCAAAACATACATTGCAACAGATTGCGTACAATCTCATACCGGAAACAGTTGTCGCGATCCTGATAAATCGATTCCAGCATGGCAAACGTACCGGAAAGTAATTTCATTTTCTCATCAGGTACGTGATAGACCGGATTGTCCCGCAAAAACCGCGAGAACGAAGGTTCGAGCCTGTGATGCACTTCATGAAACAGTGTGATCGAAAAGG
>DALZBD010000417.1:0-3917 GCA_031977515.1 Bacteroides sp.
TTTGTATCTATGCCCTGCAGGTTGTAACGGGGAAGGACAAAGCGGCGGAATCCCAGCTTCTCTGCTTCTCCGATGCGCTGTTCGATGCGGCTGATGGGGCGTATCTCCCCGGATAATCCGATCTCTCCCGCCATACAGACCTCTGTGTCTATGGCTGTGTCCATGTTGGAAGAGAGGATGGCACTGATCACAGCGAGGTCTATGGCCGGGTCATTCACTTTCAATCCTCCGGCAATATTCAGAAAAACATCTTTCTGTGCCAGTTTGAAGCCTACTCTCTTTTCCAGTACGGCCAGTAACATATTCATGCGGCGGATATCAAACCCGGTGGCCGAACGTTGCGGATTGCCATACACGGCAGAGCTAACCAGTGCCTGGGTCTCTATCAGAAAAGGCCGCACTCCCTCTATGGCCGAAGCAATGGCGATCCCGCTCATCCCTTCGTGATCCTGGGAGAGAAGCAGCTCCGACGGATTGTTCACCTGCCGTAAGCCGTCCTGCCGCATCTCATATATCCCCAGTTCGGCAGTACTTCCGAAGCGGTTTTTGATGCTCCGCAGGATACGATACATGTAATGCTGGTCCCCTTCGAATTGCAGTACGGTGTCCACGATATGTTCCAGAACCTTTGGCCCGGCGATACTTCCTTCTTTGTTGATATGCCCGATCAGGATCACCGGGGTGTGGCTCTCCTTAGCAAAGCGCAGAATGGATGCCGAGCACTCCCGTACCTGTGCGATACTGCCTGGAGAAGATTCTATCTGTTCGGTAGAGACAGTCTGTATAGAGTCGATGATCACCAGATCCGGTTGTGTATTTTTGATATGTACGTAGATCTGCTCGAGAGAGGTCTCACAGACAATCAGGCAGTTGCCCGATCCTCCCGGAATGCGGTCTGCCCGCAGTTTCAACTGGCGCGCGCTCTCCTCTCCCGAAACATACAGAATACGTTTCTCTGGCATCCGGAGCACCGTCTGCAATACGAGGGTCGATTTCCCGATTCCCGGTTCTCCACCGATCAATACCAGAGAGCCGGCCACCAGACCTCCCCCCAATACACGGTTGAGCTCTTCGTCATGCATATCGATGCGTTCCTCTTCCGTGGTTGGTATCTCTCCGAGAGTGATCGGTTTTGCTTTCGCAGATTCTATGCCGGAGACTGGTCGCTTATTGGGTGCGGCTTTGCGTACGATCTCTTCTACATACGTATTCCATTCTCCGCAAGAAGGGCATTTGCCTACCCATTTGGGAGAGTCTTGTCCGCAGTTGCTGCAGACATATACTGTTTTTTCTTTTGCCATATTACTTGGTACCAGTTTGTATCCTTCTTCTATACGAAGAGAAGAACGGATATTCTCATCTATTTACTTCTGATAATTAAACTGTTTTTTCTTGTAGTAACTTCGTTATATCAATGCCCAGTTCATGGAGAGCATTTATATGTTCTTTCTGTCTTTCCGAAGTTCCGTTGTAAATATATACTTCATCTGTTATATAACTATGTGGCCATCCATCATAGTAGTCTCTTAAAAATGCAGGGATGAATTCGTGCGTGTTAAATATATTTTTTATCAAACCCGATTTTACCAGATGTATGAATTTCTCTTTTTCACAGTAATATAGATTTCCTTTGTGGAAGATTTTACTTTGTCGGATAAACGAAGCAGGATCGAAATTCGCAAAGTTGGCTAAATCAGGTTCCTGCCAATGTACTCTATTAGTCTTACCGGGAGATGGTAATACTTTTTCCCAGATAGCACGTTTTACAGGAAAAGTGTTACAACTAAGATACAGCCGATAAGGTGTTCTGGAAAGAGTCTCCTCACATAGTTCCCCTTCAAAGGGTGCGAAGGCTCCATAATTATTATTTTCCAACAGTCTTACATAATATGTAACTCCATTGGCCTCATCTGTTATTCTATATACTGCACCTAATTCATATCTTGCCATGAGTTTTTAATATTTAAGCTAATAGATGATTCCTGATCTCCTGCGACTATAGTTTATTTCTATACAAATATACGTTATTTTATACAGAGATAGCTGTTTTACAAGGAACAGTCGAATTTCTTTGGGATTATTAATAATAGGAAAACGTTAAGCGTTGCTGGTGTTTTAGCAGTTGTGTGTCTTTGTCAGCCCCATAAGGCTATCGTTTATACATATCTTTTTTACAGCGCCTGTAGGACCAGTCTTCATCAGGCCTTGTTATTCCTGCTGTCGGGAGCGTTCCCCGTCCCTGAAGCCCGAAGGGCATAGCCGTCAGGCTAAGGATTACCAGGTATTGAAATGTTTACCAGGTACATATTATTTGTTCATCTATACCAGCCCCGTAGGGGTTGTATGTTTGTAGCCCCGTGCGGAAGCGCTATCCTTTATACATAAGTTTATTTTATAGAAATAAAATATGATCTTTGCAAAAAAGTGGATATGTTGTCAGTAGGTTTTACAAGTTGTTTTGGAGATAAGCGTCTTGAAAAAAGGGGGCTCAAATTCTTAATTTTATAGTCACTCAATCTCGTGTAGTCATGCAAAAGACGGATCACTGGAAAGACGAATTATCTTTTTATCGTTTCTGGGGTAATGCTAAAGTTAGTGAGTCCTCTTTAATAGATATCGCTACTAATCATTGTCAGTTGCAATGTGTGAATCTTTCTCATGTGTTATTTCTGGAGGATACCAGCGATTTAAGTGTGGAGAAGCATCGTCAGCGTATCACCGACCAGACTGGTCTGGGTTGGCTTCGTAACCGCCATCTGGGATTTTATTGCCATCCTACTCTGGTAGTAAATGCCCTGGATCATTCTCTTTTGGGATGTATCCATCTTCATCTTTGGCATCGCCAGGATGATCAGGGTAGTAAAAAAGATCGCAAATATAAACAGCAACCTTTAGAACAGAAGGAATCTTATCGTTGGTCTTTTTGTGGTCTGGAATCCAGGAAGAGATTGCCTGAAATCGCTCAAGTCACTGTTGTTCAGGACAGGGAAGGAGATATGTATGAGAGTTTTCATCTTTTCCAGAAGAATGGATTAGATTTTGTGATTCGTCAGAGCCAGAACCGAAAAGTTCTCAGCCCGGATACTATACAGATAAAAGAATACGCCAGGAATCTCTCTGCCATCTGCGAGTATGAATTAGAGATAAGAGGCCATAAAAAGCGTAAGTCCCGCAGGGCTCAAATGGAGATCCGTTTTGCTCGGGTGTGCATCTGCCGTCCTTCACACTTGAAAACCGGAGAGTATCCTGATTCTCTTACTTTATATGTGGTACAGGTAAAGGAAAAACAAGAGAGTGTTCCCCCTGGTGAAAAAGCCATAGAATGGACTCTTTATACCAGCCATCAGGTGACTTCCCCTGCACAGGCATTGGAAGTTGTAGGGTATTATAAAGCTCGGTGGATCATTGAAGATCTTTTTCGTACCCTTAAAAGGCAAGGGGTTAATTACGAAGCTTCCCAGTTGGAAACAGGAGCTGCTTTAAGAAAACTCTTCGTCATGGCTTTTATGGCGGCTATTCAGATTCTTCAACTCCGACAAGCCAGAGAAGGGAATGCATCCCAGAAGACATCCCTGGTCTTTTCTGATGAACAGGTGGAATGTATGAAGGATTTGCTGGTACAACTTCAGGGAAAGACCAACAAACAAAAGAATCCATTTGATAAAGAAAATCTGGCATGGGCCACATGGATTATTGCAAGGCTGGGAGGATGGAAAGCATATAACAGTCAAGGACCACCCGGAGTAATTACATTACATGAAGGATGGGTGAGATTTCACACATTGTTTCAAGGGTGGAGATTGGCTAAACTTATGTATAAAGGATAGTGCGGAAGCGCGGGGTTTATAAAGGGATCAATGAGTTGCGCCCCGTAGGGGTGCTATGTAAGGAATGGTTTATTTCCCTGCCAGATAATC